>JAPPII010000091.1 GCA_028820845.1 Candidatus Poribacteria bacterium | reverse complement strand
CTACGCGGCTGTCCGCGAGGCGCAGGTTCGGGTCCGCCGCTTGCTGGAGGATTGGGAGGCGGGAGGGAAGCAGGGGCTCTGCCCGATCCCGGATGAGGCTACTCCAGCCGGGGGCGGGTCGGGTGCTGGGCGAGCGTTCAGCGTCCAGCGTTACGGCATGCTCGAATGGGGCGACCTGTTTACCGCCCGGCAGAAGGTGGCGCTGGTGGAGTTGGGGGCGCTGGCCGACAATACCGAGGCGATACCCCGAGAACTTCTGGCGATTGCCCTCGACCGAACCGCCGATGGGAGCGCGTCGATTTCGAGTTGGCTGGCTTCGGGCGAGGAGGTCAAGCATGTGTTCGCACGGCAGGCACTGCCGATTGTCTGGGACTTCGGGGAATCCAACTACTTGGCGGAGGCATCGAGAAGTTGGGCGAGCGCGATCAAGTCAGTAGCCAAGGTTCTTGAGTGCCAGTTCGTTACGCCTTCATTCGGGCAAGTGCAGAACGCGGACGCGACTGGCCATCCCTTACCCGACTCGGTCGCCGATGCGTGGTTCACCGATCCGCCCTACTACGACGCCGTCCCGTATGCGGACCTGTCGGATTTCTTCCTTGTCTGGCTCAAGCGAACGCTGCCGGGCCACCCGCTTCTCCGCGATCCTTTCGATCCCGACAATCCGCTGTCGCCGAAGACAGGCGAGGCGGTCCAAGACGAAACGAAGCAGGCCGAGGGCCGCCCGAAAAACCGCGAGTGGTTCGAGGACACGATGGCCAAGGCCTTCGCGGAGGGTCGGCGTGTGCTACGTGACGATGGCGTGGGCTCCGTGGTCTTCGCGCACAAGACGACCGAGGGTTGGGAGGCGCTGCTCTCCGGCATGATTCGAGGCGGATGGACGATCACCGGCTCGTGGCCGATCGCCACGGAAATGGGGTCTCGGCTTCGCGCTCGGGACTCCGCCGCGCTCGCCACCAGCATCCATCTGATCTGCCGTCCTCGTCCACACGCTGCTCCGGTCGGCGACTGGGCGTCGGTCCTTCAGGAGCTTCCGGCGCGTGTGGCGGCATGGATGAAGCGGCTTCAGGAGGAGGGAATACGCGGAGCCGATCTGGTGTTCGCTTGTGTCGGTCCGGCGCTCGAGGTTTTCAGCCGCTACCGGACCGTCGAGACAGCCGAGGGGCGCGAGGTCGGGTTGCCCGAATACTTGGAGAGGGTCTGGCAGGTCGTCGGACGTTCCGCACTGGAGCAGGTGCTTGGCACGGCCGACGCGGGCATGCTGGAAGAGGATGCCCGGCTTACCGCGCTGTTTCTCTGGACGTACCAGAGCACGGAAGCCGCGGACGCGGAACCGGCCAAGAGCGTCAAGGAGGAGCAAGCCGCAGCCAAGGCGGCCGCGCAAGGGCTCAGTCTTCCTTACGACGTGGTGCGCCGGTTCTCGCAGCCGATGGGCATCGGGCTCGACCGATGGACCGGCAGAGTGATCGGCCAAGCGAAGGGTATGGTGCGCTTGCTGCCCGTGCAGGAGCGAGCCGACGAACTGTTCGGTCGGGACGGTGCGGCTGCGGCAGCCGAATGGATCGAGCGGGATCCGCAGGCCGATGTGCAACCGGCCCTATTCCCCGATTGGGAGACGACACCGACGCCGCGCGCGCGCCGTCGTCGGGGAGCGAGGTCGATTCTCGATCCCGAAGACGCGTTGCAGGGACCAGACGCGACCACGCTCGACCGCATCCATGCGGGCATGCTCCTCCAGGCAAGCGGCCACGCGAACGCGCTCAGGAAGCTGATCACGGCCGAGCAGGATCGCGGACCCGACTTCTTGCGGCTGGCCAACGCGCTCTCCGCCCTCTATCCGCGCTGGAGCCACGAGAAGCGCCTTCTGGACGCGATGATTCTGGCTGTCCCGCGTTGACACGCCGGAGACGGGCCGTCGAGCTTACTGGCGGGTGGCCGGAAGCCACGCCGCCCAACCCCCTTCCCCCCGAACCGCAGCGCCGAAGCTATCCGGCCGTGATGGGTAGCACGGACATGCGCGAGCCTTGAGAGCAATCGAAAATGGATCCTTGGTACAGAGTCGCGGCGTTGCGCCGGGAGGTGCGGGAAGGCCGCTCATTCAGTCCTGACGAGTTCGCGATCGCGCTCGAACAGGTGGTCGCCGGCACCGCGC
>JAPPII010000090.1 GCA_028820845.1 Candidatus Poribacteria bacterium | reverse complement strand
AGGTTACGGAAACGATGCGGTTGCGGGGAAGTTATAGTACCGGGTTCCGCGCACCCACACCCGGACAGCAAAATACGTTCAACATTACCACTGAATACGATTTTGCAAAGGGTGATCTCGTTAATAAAGGCACAATTCCTTCCACCAACCCCGCTGTTGGTGTCGTGACGGGTGAGGAAGATAACTCGCTTGACCCAGAAACATCAAATAACTTCACAGGTGGATTTACCGTTGATATTTTGGGCGTAAATTTCACGGTGGACTTTTTTGATGTTCGGCTGAAAAACCGGTTATCGGTGTCACAACACTTTACATTGACTGATGCCCAGAAGACGCAGCTCATCGCCGCAGGTGTAACCAGTGCAGCGAATCTGGAAACATTCCAGTTCTTTATCAACGACTTCAGTACCACAACCAATGGTATTGACTTTGTTGTTACAGCACCAATACCCAACGGAAATGCCATTGCTGTGTATAACTTCACGAACACCACGGTTACCGATCACAATCCAGACACGCTGGACGATCATCGAATCAGGGAACTGCAAGAGAATCTACCCGAACACCGCGGCAGCCTGACTATTGCTCAATCCATAACGGATGCGTGGGGAGTGCTCGGACGCGCCAGTTATTTCAGTGGTTGGTTCGATTCTGAAGATTACTTACAGAATCCTGATGTACCAGGCACTGGAGAATACACTGGAAGGGTTATTTTCGACTTGGAAACCACTTACACCGTGGGGGGCGGATTGGCACTCACGCTCGGCGGCAGAAATATTCTTAATACCTATCCCGATGAAAATCCGAATGGTGCTGGTTCTGTCGGCAACAAATACGGACAGTTCAGTCCTTTTGGGTTTGATGGGGCGTACTGGTATGCCAAAGTCGGATACGGTTTCTAAAACTATTTCCTGAAAAGTACTGAAATATGCTTTTCTCAATGGGCGCGGTTGAAAACCGCGCCTATTCAATTTATATAAGTTGTGTATGTAAATTATGCTTTAGATGAGGATGTTTTCTTAACTAAAAAATGAAGGAGTTTCATGTATGAAAGTCGGGCTTGCTTTTAAAACGGTACCGCTGCTGATACATGTTGTTTTAGTTATTTTTATGGGTTTGGCATCTATAGCGGTAGCACAACAGACTGAAATGGAATCAAACGATACAACATCTGAACAGGAGGTCGTAACGCTTGAGGGTATAGTTGTAGTCGGAACGCGTGCGAAACCGCGTTCGGTTCTTGAATCCGCTGTCCCGATTGATGTTTTACCCAGTGATGAGTTCATCAAACAGGGAAGCACGGATTTGCCAGACCTGTTGAGAAACTTAGTGCCATCTTACAACGTTAATGCGCAGCCAATCGCCGATGCAGCTACTGTCGTCCGCCCAGCGAATCTGCGCGGGTTGGCACCAGATCATACGTTGTTACTGGTTAATGGTAAACGCCGCCACCGTGCCTCTGTAATTGCTTGGCTCGGAAATGGATTGTCCGATGGGGCGCAAGGTGCTGATCTTTCTCCCATCCCTTCCATCGCACTGAAACAGGTGGAGGTGCTACGAGATGGGGCATCGGCGCAATACGGTTCCGATGCGATCGCAGGGGTCGTGAACCTGCAGCTCAAAGACAGTTATGAAGGCGGGTCTTTTGAAATCAAACCCGGTATTTTCCAAGCCGGGGACGGTCTGATGTACGCCCTCGCTGGGAACATCGGTTTGGGGCGGGAACATCTCTGGACGAATCTCAGTTTAGAATACGGTGGCATGAACGAGACAGATCGCTCGGTACAACGCGATGATGCCGCCGCGCTTATCGGTGTCGGAAATACCGATGTTGCTGACCCAGCGCAACCTTGGGGACACCCTATTATTAGAAACGACATCAAACTTTTCGCAAACTATGGGGCAAACATTACCGATGACATTCAGTTCTACGGTCATGCGAACTATGCACAGAAGGAAGTTGAAGGCGGTTTCTACTTCCGAAATCCCAATACCCGACCCGCTGTGTTTAGTAATGATGATGGGGAAACCTTACTTATTGGAAGATTGTCAGGCACAGGTGAAGTTCCTGTAGTCAAAATAACCAACAACATCCCTGATCCGGTTGCCTTACAACAGGTTTTCTCTGACCCGAATCTTTTCACGTTCCAAGAACTTTTTCCCGGTGGGTTTACCCCTCGTTTCGGTGCTGATACCCAAGATGCTTCGCTCCTCGTTGGTCTGAAGAGCGCGGTTTTGGCGGAAGTGGGGTGGGATTTGAGTGCTGCCTATGGACGGCACGCCTCCGATTTCTTTATCAGGAATACAGTCAATGCCTCGCTTGGACCGGACACACCGACTGAATTTGACCCAGGAGATTATATCCAAGCGGATACCAACATCAACCTTGACTTAACCTATCCACTGCACGATAGGGTGTTTCTCGCCTCTGGGCTGGAATATCGAACAGAAACCTTTGAGATTGTGCAGGGTCAGATTGAGTCTTGGGAGATCGGTCCGTTGGCAAGCCAGGGATTTAGTTCAGGATCCAACGGGTTCCCCGGTTTCAGTGATATTGCCGAAGGAAGTTGGACGCGTTCTAACTTCGCGGGTTATTTGGAAAGCGAGTTGCAACCGATTGGCTTCTGGACGGTTAATGCTGCGGTCCGTGGTGAGTACTTTGACGATTTTGGGAGTACAGTCAACTACAAAATCGCAACGAACTATGGCATTGCCGACACGTTCAAAGAATTGCTTTCAATTGATCCTGTTATTGACTTAAGAGTCCGTGGTAGTTACAGCACCGGTTTCAGAGCACCGACCCCCGGGCAGCAGAATGCCTTTAACGTCACAACGGAGTTCGGTGAAAACAATACGTTAGTTAATAAAGGGACTATTCCTTCTACGCATGCTGCCGCTGGTTTGGTGGGTGGTAAGGCACTTGAGCCGGAAAAGTCAAAGAATTTCACGGTTGGAACGGTTATCAACCACGCTATTGCGAGTATCACTGTTGATTATTTCAACATCAAAGTGGAAGATCGGTTGGCTCCCTCGAAAGATTTCCAGCGAGGACAAGACATTACTGAGGCACAAATCCAGCAGCTCGTGGCTGAAGGTATTACGAGTGCCGGAAATTTGCAGGAATTCCGATTCTTTACCAATGAATTTGAAACAAGCACCCAAGGTTTTGATGTGATTCTTACAGCACCCATACTGGACGGTGCTTTGAGTCTCGCCTATAACTACACGGGAACCACAGTAACCAAGCGTAATCCTGATATCCTTGACGACACGCGTGTCCGTTTATTAGAGGAGGGGGTTCCTCGCCATCGTGGCAATGTGACCCTGACACAAGGCATCGGTGATAGTTTAGGTGTATTGGGGAGAATCAATTATTACGGTCCTTGGTACGAGAATGCTGTAGGTGCGCAAACCTATGGCGGCGCGTTTCTCGTGGACCTTGAGGTCAGTTACGCACTCCTCGAAAACTTGGGGATCACAGTTGGCGTGAATAATGTCCTCAATGTTGAACCGGATAATATTACTTCGGCGGAGGGACCTGACGTGCCCTACGATATTAAAGAATTTCCAGCCAGAATCGTTGGTAGACCTTTCGGCGAATATAGTCCGTATGGATTTGGTGGTGCGTTCTGGTATACCAAAGTTGGCTATAGTTTTTAGGAATTCTACAGTTCATATTTTGCGTTGGGAAGCGGTTTAAAACCGTTGCTCAACGCAAAAAGCAGTCTTTATCCTATTTTCTCAAAAGTGAGGTAACTAATAATGAGCAATCAAAACAGAGATGCAGAATATACAATGGGTCGCAGCGAAGAAGAAACAGAACGCTTAATTGAACAATCACAACTCTACGACGATGTAACACGGCGTTTTTTTCTTAGAAGCGGTATCGCCAAGGGTATGAAAGTCCTTGATGTTGGGAGTGGTGCCGGGGATGTGGCTCTTACGCTCGCTGAATTCGTCGGTCCCGATGGAAACGTTGTTGGTGTGGATCTCAACCCAGATATCCTTAAGACGGCGCAAGCTCGAGCGGATGCAGCAGGCTTTACGAACATTGAATTCATTGCGGGTGATACCCGAACGCTTGACCTTCCCGACGACTTTGATGCCGTTGTCGGTAGGCTTGTTCTGCTGTATATGGCAGATCCAGCAGAGGCACTTAAAAAGTTAGTTACGCATCTTCGCCGCGGCGGGATTGTCGCGTTTCAGGATACTGAGCTCGCGCTCTACCGGACGGTTATACATCCGGACACACCTTTGATAAACCAATTGGTCGAATGGGGACTCACGGTGTTTGAACGTTCAGGGGCACATCTCAACATGGGTATGGAACTTTACCGTGTATTCGTTGATGCGGGTTTGCCTGAACCGACCTTACACTTTGAGGCACCGATGGGTGGTCCTGAGGGCTGGCCCGGATTTGAGTATCTCGCCAACAGTTTCCGGAGCCTCGTTCCGCTCATGGAAGCGTACGGGATTGCCACAGCTGAAGAGGTAGATGTCGACACACTCGCGGATCGGATTCAAGCGGAAGTCACCACGTCAAAACGACCGCTCCTCTTGCCACCGCATATTACGGCGTATGCGACCCTCGCATCCTAAAAGGCTCTGTAGATGGCGAAAAATCGTTCAGAGAACCCATATACGTCAAGTCACGATGCCACCTATACGTTAGGACGCACTTCACATGAAACGACACGCCTCATTGAGCAATCCAGAATCTATGGGGAGTCAACAACTCGGCTCTGCAGACGCGCTGGTATTGCTGAAGGGATGCGCGTCCTTGAAATTGGTAGCGGTGCTGGTGATGTCGCTCTCACGCTTGCTGAACGCGTTGGACCGACAGGGCAGGTTATTGGTGTAGACGTTAATGCAGCGATTCTCGACACAGCCCGTCAGCGTGCTGCCGAGGCTGGCATGCGGAACGTTGAATTTATTGCTGGTGATGCGCGAACGCTTGACTTTCCAGATAAGTTTGATGCAGTTGTCGGACGGTTTGTCCTGATGTATATGGCGGATCCTCGGACGGCATTTGCGAAACTCATGGCGCATGTGAAACCGGGCGGTATCGTCGCGTTTCAGGAACCCGAATACACGCTCTATCCTGCGTTCATACATCCCGACACACCGCTTATAAACCAACTCATTGCGTGGATTTTAGAGGTGTTTGAGCATTCAGGGGCACACCTTGACATGGGGATCGGATTGTATCGCGCTTTTATAGACGCAGGTTTGCCGCCACCAGCGATGCACCTTGAATCTCCAATTGGTGCAGCAGAAGCATGGGCGGGTTATCGATACATGGTAACTATCTTTCAGAGCCTCCTTCCACTTCTGGAAAAATACAGGCTGGCGACGGCAGAGCAGGTCGGTTTGGATACCTTAGCGGCACGGCTCCGCCAAGAGGTGCTTGCATCAAAACGTCCTTTCTTATTACCGTTACATGTGACGGCGCACGCAGTGTTTCCAATTTAAATGCCTAAAAATCTTTGTGAATTGCTCCGACTTTTCCAAAGGACTTCTGCTCATTTTCCTATGAAAAACTGTTATCATTTTTTAGGTAATTTTGCAAAAAAAATGGTTTTTGGGTTGATATAGGTCTTAAAATGTGGTATAATTATACAAATTAACAATGGGTGAATAAAATTCCATCCAAAGTGTGATTACATCTTCAGTGTGTACATCAGGTGGAATTTACACAACTAATCTCTGCTCCCTGCTTTTGTTGAAATCGCAGTGGAGCCATTGGTCCAAAGAGAGGCATAAAAATTTGAATCCTTACGAACTCCTGCTTATCATCACCCCTGACTATGATGAGAGCGAAGCAGAGACTCTTACTAATCAAGTAAAGAGCATTATCGAAAATGGCGGAACTCTCCTGAAAGTTGATCCTTGGGGAAAAAAGCGGCTCGCCTATCCGATCCAGAAACGTAGTGAAGGTTATTATGTGCTCTACATTTTTGAGAGTGCACCGGGTTTTGTCGCTGAACTAAACCAATCTCTGCGTGTTATTGAAACGATTCTACGTTACATGGTTGTCCGATACGAGGACGATATCGATAAGTTAAAAGCAGAACTCGCCGCCGAGGCAGAGCAAGCGACACCCAATAGTGATGGCGGATCTCAAGACACGGCAACGCCTGAATAAAGTGAGCATCATCCAGATTTAAAAAAACGAGTTTTGGCTTTTCGACTGATGCCAAAAGTCTAAACGAATGTTTGAAGAGGAGAAACCATGGCAAGTTACAACAAGGTCATCCTGATGGGAAACCTTACCCGCGACCCTGAAGTGAAATTCCTGCCGAGCGGGACAGCCGTAGCCAATTTTGGGTTGGCTATGAATGAAACTTACACGGATCAGCAGACTGGTGAAAAGAAAGAATCTGCCTGTTTTGTTGACGTAGAAGCATGGGGTAGGCAAGCTGAAATTGTAGGTGAATATTTCAGTAAAGGCAGACCGATTTTGGTTGAGGGCTCCCTCAAATACGATTCATGGGAAGCCGAAGATGGCACTAAGCGGAATCGACTCAAAGTCAGACTTATGCGGTTCCAATTTGTTGGGCGGCGTGATGAAGATGAAATGAGCGGTGGTTATGCGAATGCTCAACCCGCAGCAGCTCCGACGCAATCTGCACCGTATCAAGAAGCACCCGCACCCCAAGCAAGCAGTACCACTTCCTCAACGGACGATGATATACCGTTTTAAGGAAAGTAAAAGCAATGTTTTTTGGAGCGTCAGTGTGATATGGCGACTCTTCTCTATGTCATTTCTGCTTTTCTTTTTCTCTCGGAGACAGGCAAACATATAGCGCGTCAAGTTAATTGGCGCGCAACTTAATACAGAAGGAACAAGATTATATGGCATACCGTCGGCGGCAGCGCTTTCACAAGATCGAATCTTTTGATTACAAAGATGTCGATACGCTGCAAAAATTTATTAACGAACGTGGGAAAATAGTGAGTCGCCGTGTTACTGGACTCTCGGCGAAACAACAGCGAATGGTGACGCGCGCAGTGAAGCGTGCTCGTAATATGGCATTGTTGCCGTTTACGCAATAGTTGTCAGTCATCAGTTATCAGTTGTCGGTTAAGAGGGTGCTAGTAACAATCAACCCAAGCTTGGCGTACGCCAAGGCGCGGTGAATTGTTAGAAAGTATCTCTTTAGCTAAAGACTGAAGACCGACAACCAATTAGGGTTTTAATTATGGAAGTGATTTTAAAGGAAAGTATTGAAGGACTTGGTGTCCCAGGTGATGTATTGAACGTTGCTGATGGCTATGCGCGTAACTACCTCTTGCCCATGCAATTGGCGGTCCATGCAACCGAGCGGAACCGTCGACACTTTGAGCACCAAAAGCGGGTTATTGATCACCAAGAATCGAAAAATAGAGAACAGGCACGTGAAATTGCTGCACAAATTGCCGGAGTTACATGCACGCTAAGTCGGCGTGCTGGCGAAAATGACCGACTTTTTGGTTCTGTTACCCCTATGGATATCGCGGAGGCGTTAAGTGCTGAGGGATTTGATTTAGAAAGACGCTTCTTTGAACTCGCAGAACCGATTCGTGAACTCGGTGTGTTCATGGTCCCTGTCAGGTTGCATACCGACGTTCACGCTGAACTCCGGGTGGTTGTTGAACGTGAAGCGTAATCATGCAGGCAGAAGCGGTTGAGACTCTTTCTGATAAGGAGGCTGAACAGGCGGTACTCGGTGCAATGATGACTGAGAAGTCGGTGATTCCTCGTGTAATTGCCCTCCTCGGACATACTTCTGAGGCATTCTTCACGACCGATCATCAGTTAATCTATACAGCTATTCTTGCTGTCTATGAGCGCGTTAGCAACGCCGATCCGGTTCTCGTTGCTGACGAACTCAGACGGACGAATCAGATTAATAGGACCGGTGGTACAAGCTACCTCTATGAACTGCAAGCACCTATTGTTGAGACGGAGAGTACCGAGTTTTATGCCGATATCCTTTATGAAAAGTCAACACGCCGCCAGTTGATTCAAGCAGGTTCACAGATCCGCGAGGTCGCCAAGGATGAAAGCATAGAACTCTCGGAAATCCTTAATCAAGCGCAGGAATCTGTCTTTGAAATCGGTCAAGACAAAGCACAACGCGGGTTTTACCCAATCCAGCCACTCATCTCAGATAGCATAGACGCTATAGAAAAACTCTATCATAAATCCGATCGGTTTTTAGGCGTACCAACAGGCTTCATGGATTTTGACCACATGACCTCTGGGTTACAACCCGGCAACTTTATCATTATTGCCGCCCGACCGAGTATGGGCAAAACGACTTTGGTGCTGAATATGGCACAAAACATCGCGCTTGAGCAAGAGCGGCCAGTTGCCATTTTTAGCCTTGAGATGCCTGCACAGGACATCGTTATGCGCATGTTATCTGCTGAATCTCACATTGATTTCGGGCGGCTCCGAACGGGTAATTTTAGTGAAGATTATTGGCGACCCTTGACCGAGGCAGCGGGTAGGCTCGCGGAGGCACCTGTTCTTATCAATGATAATCGGGGTCTTACTGTTCAGAGCCTGCGTGCCGAAGGACGCAGACTAAAAGGGGAGCACAACAATCTGGCGCTTATTATTGTTGACTATTTGCAACTCCTCAGAGGAGCTGGCAGATACAATTCTCGCGAACAGGAGATCTCTGAGATCTCGCGTGCCTTGAAAGTTCTTGCTTGGGAACTTGATGTGCCAATTATTGCGTGCTCGCAGTTGAGTCGCGAAGTAGAACGCCGTCCAAATAAACAACCGCAGCTTTCTGACTTAAGAGAATCCGGGGCAATTGAACAAGATGCCGACCTCGTCGCGTTTTTATATCGAGAAGATTACTACGAGGAGGAGGAAGCTGGGGATCGGGTTGAAGCAAATCTCATGATAAAAAAACAGCGCAACGGACCAACGGGGACAGTCGTGCTCTATTTTACCAAAAAACAGATGCGCTTTGAAAATCTGAGTTAAAAAATATGGATCAGCAATCCACTATACACGAATCCTCGGGTGGGGTTTATCATTCAATCAAAAGTCGGTTGCACCGTGTGCTTTCTGAGATAGGGCAAGCCTTTACACTGTTTTTTCAAACGCTCTTTCAAATTTTTCGTCCCCCTTTTCAGTTTGATCTCCTGATTAAACAGTTATTGCTGATCGGTTTCAATTCTTTAGCTGTGGTTATTGTTTCTGGGTTTTTCACCGGAATGGTCTTGGGGGTTCAAGGCTATATTCAGCTGAAGCCGTATGCTGTAGAAGGTTCGGTGGCAAGGTTTGTTTGTGTTTCGGTCGTAAAGGAACTGGGTCCGATGATTACGGCATTTGTGCTTGCCGGACGCATCGGAGCATCGATTACCGCTGAACTCTCCACAATGAAGGTTACAGAGCAAATTGATGCGCTTGAGGTGATGGGGACGAATCCCGTCAAGTATTTGGTTGTCCCTCGATTTCTTGCCTGTTCTATTATGCTGCCGACGCTTACGATCTTTTCAACATTTGCGGGTATTGCAGGCGGATTCATCGCTGTTGTAACACTATTTGATGTGAACGGCTACTTTTTCCTTTCCGAGGTTCAAAAGAACCTCTTTGTTGGCAGTGTGTTGATTAGTCTCATTAAGGCTACCTCCTTTGGAATGGCGATCGCAGCTGTCGGTTGTTACAAGGGTTTTAGTATCTCCTCTGCTGGGGGGGCAGAGGGAGTCGGTATTGCTACAACTGGCTCTGCTGTCATCTCGCTTATAGCTATTCTCGTCTTGGATTTCGTCTTAAATCATGTGCTCTTTAATATCTTAGGTATGGTGTAATCTGAGTTTATAGTTATCGGTTTACCGACAACTAACCACTATTAAATGTAAAGATCACCTTGCTAAAGCATAGGTGCTTTGACATAGCGTAGCCGCACGTTCCCTGTTTAAAGATTAAGTTCTTTACTACAGTAAAATATCGTTGTATCTGTGGTGGCACGCAAAGGTGGTTAGGATGCTCCCCAAGTCCTATGTAAACGCTGATACCGCGATCTGGATGGGGCAACACACAACCTGTAAGGGAGATTACAAACTATGTTTGTTCCTGTCAAAAGTAAGTCTGGCAAACAACTCATGCCGACACATGCTAACAAAGCGGGTGTGCTCATTGAGTGGCTCTCGAAGTTGTATCCCGTCACGCACGTCTGTGTAGAAGATATTAAAGCACGAACTCTACAGCGTGCAAAGAAGTGGAATCAGTCGTTTAGTCCTTTGGAAATCGGTAAACAGTGGTTCTATTGCGAAGTTGAAAAACAGTGGGAGTTGCTAACTTTACAAGGTTGGAAAACAAAGGGTATACGAGATAGGCTTGGACTTAAGAAGTCTCATGAGAAACTTTCAGAAACCTTTGAAGCCCATTGCGTAGGTAGTTGGTGTTTAGCGTATTATACCGTTGGCGGTTCTGATACACCCGAGAATACCGATATATTCTGCATATCCCCTATTCCTATACGCAGACGTGAACTTCACAGACAGAACCCACAAAAAGGCGGAAAACGTCCACGTTATGGTGGCACTGTGTTAGAAAAAGGTCTTGCTAAAAATACATTGATACGACACGTCCAATACGGGATCACGCGACTCTCAGGTATCAATGCCAAAGGCAGATTTTCGCTATACGCCTTAGATGGAAAACGATTAACAGTCAATGCAAAACGCACCAACTTTCAAGTTCTCACGCGCTTAAATTTCAACTACAGGAGCGGTGTTTCCTCCCCCGTCTAAAGACAGGGGATTTCCACACCGAAGAAGTTTGATGATTTCAGTTAGAAATGTCACCAAAAGCTTCGGCGGAAAAAACGTTTTGAACGGGTTGAGCCTTGAGATTCCACGCGGTGAAACGATCGTAGTTATGGGGCGAAGCGGGTCTGGAAAAAGTGTTTTGCTCAAGATTATTACTGGATTAATGGCCGCCGATTCCGGAGAGATTTGGTTTGATGGTACGGAGATCTCGCGCCTCGGCACCAAAGAAGTCAATATCATCCGTCGAAACATTGGAATGCTTTTCCAATCTGCTGCGCTGTTTGATTCGATGACTGTCGCAGAAAATATTGCTTTTATGCTTGATCAGCATACAGACCTCAGCAAGCAGGATATCCGTAAAATTGTTGATGAAAAGCTCAGTCTTGTTGATTTAAGTGGTGTTCAGGAGTTACGTCCGGCCGAATTAAGCGGTGGTATGCGAAAACGTGTTGGACTCGCACGCGCACTCGCCTTCAATCCGGAAGTTATTTTATACGATGAACCTACGACTGGACTTGATCCGGTTACATGCACTGAAATCAATCAACTCATCAACGATCTACACGAAAAGTTGAATGTTACCTCTGTTGTGGTGACACACGATATGCACAGTGCTTTTAGTGTCGCGACTCGGATGGCTATGATTCATGAAGGTAAACAGATTGCCTACGGGACTCCCGATGAAATTATCAACAACGAGAATCCTGTTTTGCAGCAGTTTATTCTATTTGGAGCACCAGACCAGATTCTCAACATGGAAAATCCGATTTTGAAAAGATATTTGGGGAGATAGCATGAATTTTTGGACAGCGTCTGTGAAAGTCGGTGTGATGGTTTTAATCGCCATCGTATTTCTCACAATCCTTCTCACAAATGCTGAGAATTGGCCCTGGGCGACTGCTGGCGATGACGTGACCTTCCAATTCCGATCTGTGAATGGGCTTTATGTGGGTGCTGGGGTCTATCTATCTGGTGTCCAAATCGGCAAAGTAACCAGCATTGAACTCCAACCGGAGGCAAATAATGTCCGCATTGAGGCGAAAGTCAAGAATGCGTTTCAATGGTTGAGAGAAGACTGTGGGGCGAACATTTCTATGAACGGGTTTGTGGGTGAAATTTATATTGCTCTCAACAATGGTCCAATTGGGAATCCACCCCTAAAACCAGCGAACCTTCCCATTGTTGGCAGGGATCCGGTCAATGCTTTGGAACTTCTTGAACAGACGAGTGCGGGTATGACACAGGCTATTGAACTCACAACCGCTGCCAATGAAGTCCTGCAGGCTAACCAAGAAGCCATTCAACTCGCTATCAAAGAGATTCGCGAGGTTGTGGCATTGACTGGGAAAACTATTGAGAAGTTAAGCATTGACTCTGGGGAAACTGTCCAGACCTTGACGCAGCTCGCCGTTGAAAATGACAGACGTTTCCAGCAGACACTCATCAAGGTAAATAACCTTATCTCTCAGTTGGAAGGCGATTCCATCATGGTAAGCAGCCAAGTGAGTGACATTACAAGTGAACTCTTCAGGCTCATTAATCATAACGCGCCGAAACTCAATACCATTTTGACGGATGTAAGGATAAGCGCGACCCAATTTCGAGAAATAGCGGCAGATTTTAGTGCGAATTTCGCTACTTTGAGTGCTGAGGTTTCTGCGCTTGTTTCGCAAGGAAGCAGTGCTATAGAAACAAGTGAAGCAGGTATCGCGCCAATTCTTAAGGACTTACAGACGACAACTGCTGCGTTCGCTAAACTTGAGAAAAACGTCAATCGTCTCTTCGCAGCCGTCAACGACAGCGATGGGACTATCGCGCAATTGCTAAACACGCGAGGTCCGCTTGAAGATGCTCGCCGCACCTTGAAAAATGTTGACGAAACGATGGCGAGTGTGACAAGGCTCTCCCAACGTACCGAAGAGCAGTTGAGACGTTTTGATCCGCCACAGATTGGCTGGGATTATGAACTCCGTTATTTGAGTCTTCAAGAGCGTCTCCATAATGAATTAGCGTTTTCACTATCTTCGGGTCCGAATGCTCACTACAGATTCGGTCTTGGGGTTCGAGACGAGAACGTTCGCTTTGAATTCCAGTATGCGTACGATGTAGCGGACTATTTTCGAGCACGAGCAGGTTTCATGCGCTCCAAGGTCGGTATGGGGCTTGATCTGTGGTTGTTATCCCAACGCATAGGTATCAGTTTTGAAGGGGTCGGATTGACAAGTGGGCAACCCGAGCTAAACACGGAATTAGCATTGCGCTTTTTTCAATATGGTCAGTTCTTGGTTGGTGTAGAGAACTTAACTAACGAACGACGCTGGACAACAGGGTTCCGCTTTTTTGCCAATGAGTGGTAGTGTTATAACAGCGCGGAACTTTTATGGTTGGAAGCCTCACCTGCAACAGAACGATTGGTAACATTAGAGATGGCACGAGAGAAGCGTAGATTTGTCTGTCAGGAGTGTGGATATACAACGCCAAGATCGCTCGGACGATGTCCTGGGTGTCAAAGTTGGCAGAGCTTTGCTGAAGAGATAGAGCAACTCGCGACATCATCAAAACACCGCGGGATCGGACAAGCCTCCCGTGAACCTGAACCCATTTCACAGGTTATGGCGAGTGAGGTAGAACGGCACTTGACAGGCATGTCTGAGTTTGATAGAGTACTCGGTGGCGGAATTGTCCCCGGATCCGTGGTCCTCATCGGTGGCGATCCGGGAATAGGTAAGTCTACCCTACTACTTCAAGCCAGTGACGCTTTGAGCCGGAACTATGGGGACATCCTGTATGTCTCTGGTGAAGAGTCTGTTAGCCAGACAAAGCTACGGGCGACGCGTCTCGGAGTTGTGTCTGATACGCTCTATGTGCTGTGTGAAAATGATTTGGAGCAGATTGAGAAACATATTCAGACGCTTAACCCCAAGGTTGTTATTGTCGATTCTATTCAAGCGGTTTATTTGTCGAGTATTCAGTCTGCGCCTGGGAGTGTCACCCAGATTCGCGAGTGTGCCGGACACCTCTTAATTTGTGCGAAGAACCGGAATGTTCCCGTATTTCTCGTCGGTCATGTTACAAAAGATGGTACTCTCGCAGGCCCTCGTATTTTAGAACACATGGTGGATACGGTTCTCTATTTTGAAGGTGAGCAGCATCATATCTATCGCGTCCTACGGGCGATTAAAAATAGATTTGGTTCCACGAATGAAATTGGAATCTTTGAAATGCAGAACAGAGGGCTTGTAGATGTGATGAACCCATCTGAACTCTTTTTAAGTAATAGAGAAGAGGAGGTTTCAGGTTCTATTGTGGTTTCAAGTATGGAAGGGACGCGCCCGCTACTTATGGAAGTTCAGGCACTTGTTGTACCTACCAATCACGGAAATCCACGCAACACTGCTACAGGTGTTGACCGGCACCGGATCGCGCTCCTTATCGCAGTCCTCAATAAGCGGGTCGGTATTGACGTTGGGGGTGCTGATGTTTTTGTTAATATTACGGGTGGGTTGCGCGTCGCTGAACCAGGGATTGATCTCGGCGTGCTAATGGCAATAGCCTCAAGTTATCGAGAGATACCCATAGATCGGCAGACTGTCATGATTGGGGAAGTTGGACTCGGTGGCGAGATTAGACCCGTAACACATGTCGAAAGGCGCATTCGTGAGGCTGCGAAGTTAGGGTTCACACGGGCGATCTTCCCTGAATACAACCGCAAAGGATTGGAAATTGAGGAACACATTGAATTGATAGGTGTTAAAGATGTATATGATAGTTTGAGTGCTTTGTTGTGATACTTATTCGTGACCAATTGGTATAACGTAAAAACTTGTATGAATCATAGATTTCTGTAAGTAAATTGACGGTTTTACAACTTTCATAGGACTTACGCAGCGTTAAATTTGAGTGAGGGTGATTTGAGTTGCTGGCAGAG
>JAPPII010000089.1 GCA_028820845.1 Candidatus Poribacteria bacterium | reverse complement strand
AAATAGGCGGAACACTTATAAATGCTGATGAAGAATTAGCATTAGCTGCTTAATAACGCGGCTACGCTTGACTGACCTGTTGCCCGTCAGGAAGGTTAAAGCGTCGCAATACGGGCTAGCCGTTCGCTTGTTCTCAAAGGGCGAGCCGCGAACCATCTTTTGAGATAGTCTATTCTGAATCCTGCACGGGGGAGTCTGGTAGGCGAACCTAAAAACCTGTGATAAGCATGTAGTAGCCTCTATTGAAACGCCTTCGGACGCGGGTTCGATTCCCGCCACCTCCATTTTCACACGGCTATCCTGTTCTTGTCCGTAATACATTGATTGCAAAGTAATATGGCTGAGTTCGAGAACATGCCACCTCGTATTCAAAAGATAGTAAAAGCGCATCTATGCAAGGATGAACGTATCTGCTTATGCGTTCTGGGTCGTTCAAGTCTACTGCGTCCGGATTTCGTTTTTATTACGACGCGTCGGGTGTTGGTTTTAGATGAGCGACATATCGGCAGCCTTGCTGTCTCTTATGCGAATGTCCGGTGTAATGTTCTGTTCACGGAGATTCGCGATGTCCAGTTAGTTAGACACTTCAAACATCGACTTCTCAGCCAAGCGAAGCTTGAAATTAGCGTTGTGCGTAATGTCCATTGGATTGATAATATCAGTTTCCGTTCAGCACAGTCCGCTTACACCTGCATCGTTAGGCAGTTGGCACAGCCGGTTCTTAAGTAGGACTCACGTACAAAGGAGCGCGGGACGCTGTGAGAGAATTCTTGGATTATTTTATCGTTTCGTATAATGTCTGGTTTACAGCACCGTTGACTATCGTATTTCTGTTGGCAATCTTTCGGCTTGTCACTGGGGCAATGGACTTCGGTGATGCAGACGTGGACGCGGACGCAGATATAGATATAGATGCGGATGTAGATATAGATGCGGATGTAGATATAGATGCGGATGTAGATATGGACGCAGACATAGAAGCAGATCCGGGGATGCAGAGCCCTTCTTTTGGCGATGTCTTTGGGTTTCTGAACGTCGGCAGAGTGCCCTTGATGGTTGTTCTTATGTCGCTACTGACGACATGGGGAATGGCTGGGCTCATTGCGAACGCTGTGCTTAATATCCCGCAAAATTTGCAGTGGGTTTGGATATCCTATGTCGTCGCGTTTTTCTGTAGTTTCTTGGGAACTCGGTATATTTCCATTGCCCTTTCAAAACTGTTTCCAGAGAGTGAAAAGGCTATTAGAGATGTCCAATTGCTCGGTTTGCGTGGTCGCGTCATTAGTGGACAGATTACAACAACTTTCGGAACCGCAAGAGTGCAAGTTCCTGATGGACCGGAATTAACCGTCAGTTGCCGTGCCAAATCAGGTGAAGACCCTCCTGTCAAAGGAGATATTGTTGTGCTCATAGACTATGATCGCGCGAAGCGGATCTTTGATGTCCGAAAAAGTAAAATAGCGTCGCGCTAATTGCGCATTTTTGTTTCCATATAAGGAGAATTGAAGAATGTTGAACGCCAACCTATTCATCACAATTGTCGGCAGCGCGGTTGCTTTGATGGTTATTTTTCTATTGGTTTACCGCTCCTTTTACAAAAAAGCACCTGCCGATTCGGCACTGGTTGTCTCTGGCGGACGCAAAAAGCGCGTCGTTTTTGGCGGAACCCTTATCAATCCACTGACGAACACCAGCCAGCTTATTTCCTTAAATACGCTCCAATTGCCTGTTGAACGGACTGGACAGGCTGCACTTATCACGAAGGATAGTTTACGTGTTGATTTGGAAGCACAATTCTATGTCAAAATTGAACCGCACGAGCAGGATGTACTCAAGGCGGTGGCGAGTCTCGGTGATAAAACCTTAACGCCTTCCGAAGTCAATAGACTCCTTGAAGGTAAACTCGTTGGTGTCCTTCGGAGTGTTGCCGCGACGATGGACCTCCAAGAATTACACGAAAAACGTCAGGAGTTTTCCGATCAAGTTCAGGAGGCGTGCCGAGATGATCTTGAACAGAACGGTTTTAAATTAGAAAGCGTCGCTGTCACCAACCTTGACCAGACCCCGCTTGAGGCACTTGATGAGAACAACCGATTTGATGTTGTTGCAATTCAAACAATCAAGCAAGAAGTTGAAGATCGGCAGACCCAAACTGCTCGGATTGAGCACGAGAACCAGGTGCAGCGTGAAGAGGACCGACTCAAAGCCGAATTAGCAATTAAGCAACGTGAGGAAGAGACAGAGACGCAAGCCTTAGAGGTTGCGAAACGTCTTGAATTCGCTCAGGAAGAGCAACGCAAATCGATCGCTACAAACAAAGCCGAGCAGGAACGCGAGATTGAAGAGGCACGAATCAAGCAAGAAGAGGTGGTGAAGTCTACGGAGATCCTGCAAAAGCAGCGGCTTGATACTGCGCGGATTCAACAGGAACGCCAGGTCCAAGAAACGGAGATCGCGCAAAAGCAGTCAGTCGAAATCGCTCGTGTGCAACAGGAACAGACGATTGAGGAGGCGCAAATCCAACGCAGTCTCTCTGTTGAAAGAGCTAAGATTGAACAAGAGCGGGCTGTTGAGGAGGCGGGTATCGCCAGCAGAATTGTTCTGGTTGAGAAGGATCGGGAAGAAAAAGAGGCGCAAGCCGAAAACGCGATTCAGGTCTCGGTCAAGGAGAAACAGCGTGAGGCGGCATTGATTGAACTTTTAGAGGTCTCTGCACAAAAGGCGAGGGCTGAGGCGAGCGTCTTAACTGCTGAGGCGGTTGAGGAAGCTGAGCGACAGAGCAAAATTGCACTCATCCGGGCAGAGCAGGAAGCCGATGAGGAACGCATTGCTAAAGAGCGTGCTGCGGATGCAGAAGCCTACGCCGTTGTAGAAGCCGCTAAGGCGGAACTTGACGCTGCTGAAGTCAAAGCGCAGGCGCAGAGAATTCTCGCTGAGGCGTTACTGGTGGAGGCGAAGGCGAAAGCGGATGGCGAAGAGGCATCTATTGCGGCGAAAAATCAGGCAGACCCGAAAGTCCTCGTCAGCGATGCTATTTTGGCGCTCGTTGAATCCTTACCAGAGGTTACCAGCGAGTTAATGAAACCGGCGGAACGTATTGAAAGCATTCGCGTGCTTGATCTCGGAAACGGGGGCAATGGTAATGGCAGCAATGGAATGAACCGAATTCTCAGCTCAATTGTAAACGCTGGCGCGGCAGTACCGTTGTTTAAAGAGATTGTCGGCTTCAGTGGTGTAGATACCGAAAAAATTGCACAGACTGTTCGGGATTACGCTTCCGGGTTGGCAGTGGAGACCCAAACAGATTCTACAGAATCCGAATCAACGGATGCGGATTAATTAGTTTTTGGTTATCGGTTAAGAGGTTTCCGTGTAACGATTCATCACTCCTCGGAGTGTTTCACGTTTGAATAGATTGTTACAAAATAGTCTCTTAACTGACAATTGATGACTATTTATGAAAGGACAGACAGATGGACAAAGAGAAAGAGACGCAGATTAAGGTCAAAGTTAATTTCCTCTCAATTGACCGAGGGACCGGAGCACCGATAGTTGTTTTGAAAGAGTTAGACGAGGGTTTGAATCGGATACTCCTAATTTGGATTGGCGAATCCGAGGCGGCAGCGATTCAAATGCATTTGGAGAAGATGGAGCTACCCCGTCCGATGACGCATGATTTACTCAAGATTATGATTGAGACCCTCGGTGCCAAGGTAGGTGCTGTATGTGTGCATTCGGTGGAAGAGCAGACTTTCTACGCACATGCCACCTTGCAAGTGGACGGCAACGAAATCAAGGTGGATTGCCGACCGAGTGATGCGATCGCACTCGCGCTGCGTTGTGAGTCACCTATCTATGTTGCTGAGAAAGTACTCACGGAGCAAGGCTTCTCTGAGCAGGAACTCAACAAAGGTAAACGGCACGATCCAAAAGATGTCCTTGAGAACTTGGATGATGATACGCTGAAGCAGTTTACGGTTTAACGCGAACGCTAAGCGCACTGAGTCGCGTTGAAAATGTTCCGAATTATCGTATCCTCAACAAATCCGGGTGATATTGTCCTTGATCCGTTCGCGGGTTCCGGAACAACGCTTGTTGTAGCAGCGCAATTGAATCGAAAATCGATTGGGATTGAACTTGACGCTCACAACGTTGCCCTCATTCAGAACAGGCTTACCGAGCGGAGAGAATCGGACAATGTTTCCCGCTTTTTCAAGGATTATGCCTGTACCCCGAATTTGGAGGCGATTTGGGCGGAACATAAGATGAACGAAAAATTCGGTGCCTCTGACGCAGCTGCTGAACAGATGGCTTTTCTTGAGTCAAATCAATAAATGACTTATTCTATTTATCACTTTTTCGCTGATCTGTGTCAGAAAAGAGACAACTTCCTCTTAGGAAACGAATGGGATGTTCAGACTTATTCGCGCAAGTGGAAGTTTTTACGCTACAACACCATTTTAATGGAAAATTCCTCGTGTTTCAGACCAATCTATTAGCTTAATCCCTTTTAACCTTTTCTAATTGATTTCATAGACCATAGTAACATTCACAGTAACCGTAAGTTCCCCCGCTTGAATTGGCGTTGAACTCCGGGCACTCTCGTCGGCGAGAGCTGCGCTCTCCACAAAAGCGATCGGCGGACCGCCACCAGCACTCATCTCTGTAATCGTAATAGGTTTCCCAAGCGTAACGCCGCTCGCTTCTGCTAAGGTTTGCGCTTTCGCCTCGGCATTTTTCACCGCTAAAGCACGTGCCTGCGTCTGTAATGGCGTACTGTCTTCAATCATAAATTGAATCGAATTTACAACAACAATATCCCCACCCGCGCCTGCGACATCGTCGATTATATCGCTGAGACTCTCCAATTCCCGGACCTTCGCGCTAACGGTGTTGCTCACTCTGTATCCACGCAGGACACGACCGTTATCGGTGTAGTCATACTGCGGATAGATGCTAAAATTCTCCGTTTGAATGTCTTTTTCAGCAACATCGTTCGCTTTCAGGGAGTCAATAACGCTTGTCATCGCACTCGCTGCTGCCTCACGTGCCTCCTCAACTGATGCTTTTTCAGCAGACACACCTAAATTGAGTGTGGCTATATCCGGTTCACCAACAACCGAACCATTCCCGGTAACATGAATAGTTCTGCTTTCTGGTGATGGTAACAAGGGTGTCACGATTTGTGGTTCACATCCAGCAAGCGTTATAACGAGCAGTGTACTAAGTCCTAAACACAAAAGTTTTAATTCTTTCACGATAAATCTCCTTCAATCAGCAGCGTTGCTGCGATGTTTCACGCCTTGATGAGCCACTACTCGGTTTCAACCTCTGGAGGTGGATCCTCCGCCTTGAGTGTATCAGCCTTTTTTATTAACCTATCCACATTCGATTTGAAGAGTTTGAAGACGGTATCCGTATCAGCACGCTTGACATAAAGTTTTCCATCTTCTTCTTTTCCGATGTAGAGTGTTGCCGTTGTCCCATCGTTACGTACGGCGGATATAGTAGATTCGGGGGTATCTAAACCGTATGCCCCGAGGGCATCTGTCGCTTCGGCGAAATCGTCAGTATCCAATCCGCTAAGGGTTGTGAGCAGGGAGTCAACCTCGTCTTGTTTGACGGCGGAAGCTGACGGTTTGAGCATCTGCCATGTTCCGTCTGCATCGAGACGGAGTTCGACGATTTCTTCGGGGGAAGAGATGTTGAGTTGGGTGACAATACCTTTGTTAAAATCGAAGATAGTCCGATCTTTCCAAGTCCGATCGCCTTTATTGAAGACGGATTGGAGGTAACCTTGGGCGACATAGACATCGTTAGCACCGGCGGCGCGCACGTAACTACTCAGAAAACCTGGGGTTGTTTTCCCGACAAATAGGTGTGCCGAGAGCGTACCGTTTGCATCCATCAACTTGGCTTCAACGCCTGTGTTATCTACCTCGAATTCTGCCTGTTTTTCTGGATTATTTGAGACAAGCTGCGTGTTCTTAAATTCTGCTACTTTCGATAGCAGTTCCGAAATGCCCTCGCTATCTGCTGGATAGTTGTCCATTGAAGCGACAACCCAGTCGTCATTTTGTTTTGAGAGTGTCGTGGTTTCACCGTCAGCGATGATTTCTATTGTGGCAACCTGTTCCTGATTGAAGTTTGGAAACAGCGGGATTGCAGTTTCAATCTTCTTTTCGTACTCGTTCTGTCCGAACGGGTTTTCCAGGATCAGGACAACGATTGCCAAAACGACAAAAATAGCACCTAAAATAAGAAGTTGTTTCGTTTTCATTTTTTTAACTATGGGAATCTGGGCACTGCTCCACTACGTTTCACAGTGGTTTTCAGTTAATTCCAACGACATAGCACAGCAAAGTGCCCTATTGCTGGCGAGGTTTCCTGCGGAAACACCCAAGCAAAAACACCGCGCTAATTAGGGTGAGTTACACAGAACCGTAGGTTTCTACCAGCCGTTTTGCCCGTTGTTTTAAGAAATATCGGACGAGTCCAAAGATCACGACCAGTAGTGGGATACCGATAGTGCATAGGTATTTGATAAAGTTTTTCTCAATTTCCGAAGTTTCTCGGAGCGGTCGATCGGTGATAGCGTGAGAACGGATACCGATAAGTGCGTCGCCGAGGGTTAGCCAGTCCACAGTATTTAGGAAAAAGTTAATCCCATCAGGACGCAGCTGCGTGAGGAATTGTGCCGTGCCGACAACAACAATTTGTGTCTGTTCGCTTTCGGTTTTCGTCTGCCGGGCCTCAGCGTCTGCGACTGAAGCAGGGGTCTCGCTTTCTTGTGTGTCCGCGGCGGTTTCTACTGACGGAATTTCTTTATCGGCATAGAAACTTTTGAATTTTCCTTCCAGCGCCGCAGCGACAGTGTAGGGTTGTAGCTCGGCATCGGGAATTGGAGAATTTGGCATCAAGTTGTAATAGCCTTGGATGCTCTGTCCGAATTCACTCGTTTTTGCCAATGCGGTTGTTGTGATGCCTTCCTTCGTTATGATCTCTAAGGAACTCGTCCAAGGCAATGTCACGGCTTCCAACTGATTGGTAATCGTGTTTTCTGCTGAGAAGTTCGGTTTAACGATCTTGACGAAATACGGATACGGTTGAATAACGGTCATGAATCCTTGTTGGAATCTGGCAGAATCGTGGAATCTGCGGTCAAGCAGAAGGTTATTGCCGAGTTTGGCTCCGTAGTGTTCCAGCAGGTCGTTCAGTCCCGTGCTCAATGGTGCACCTTGTAGTGTCCCGGGTTGCATTTGAATAGGATCGACTAAGAAGACAGTTCTACCCCCCCGCATAATGAACTGATCGATTTCGTATTTCTCGCGTTCTGTTAGCGGTTGTGTTACACCCGCGATAACCAGCGTTGCGACAGTGTCTTCTACCGCTTTTCCATCTTGTAGGCTCACGGATGTGAGATTGTATTGCCCTTGTCCGTTTTTGTCCAAGAGTTGGCGAAACTGCTGATGGTTTTGGTCATTGATATCGAATTCGCCGTGCCCTGTCAAAAATCCGACCGTTTTTGCTTCTTTCGTCGTGGCCTTGAGGATAGTAGATGTGAGTTCATACTCCAAATTAGCCGTTGAACGTACAACAGGTAGGATTTCCTCTTTGCCGCTGTAGCCGATAGAGATACCCATATAGACATTCGCGATTTCTGCTTTATCTTTTTTTATAACGTTAATTTGGACTTCGGGGATGCCCTTGAAGCGGAGTTCCTGTTTCTGTCCATCATCGAAATCCGCAGGATTCACAAAATCGATCTGGAGTTTCTTTGAAAAAGCGTTATATTCGTCGAGCACGTCTCTGACATCACGACGGATTTGGGCTACCTCAGCGGGATTTGTCGAAAAGTAGGCGGTGATAGTTACAATATCGTCTAACGTGCTGATCAGATTTTTAGTTGCGTTTGAGATCGTATACCGCTTGTCCTCGGTAAGGTCGGCACGAATAAAGCGGCGTGTAGAGAGAAAGTTGATTAGCACAAGAATGCCAAAGATGATTGCTACAAAAGCGAGGGTGTTGCCACCGTACTTAAGTTGTTTGTTAACCAAAAGGGGGACCTCCTTTCTTAACGCCACTTGCGGCTTTCAACCGACAATGTGCTGAGGTAGAGAAAGAAACCAATCATGGACAGATAGTAGATAATGTCCCGGGAATCAAGCACACCGCGGAGAATGCTACTGTAGTGGGCACCGAGTCCGAGGTAACTGAAAATCGGGAACAACCAATTCGGGGCATTGAAAAGGACAATATCTTCACCAATGATGAGCAACCCAAAGCAGGCAGTAATTCCCAAGATAAAGGCAACGATTTGGTTCTCGGTCAGTGTTGAGGCGAAAAGCCCGATGGCGAGGTAGGCACCCCCCATCAAGAGGAGTCCTATGTAACCTGAAATCAGCGTGCCGCCATCCGGATTCCCAAGGGACATCACTGAGAAGGGCAGGACGAGTGAAAGCAACACGGTTACAACAAGAAGACCAAAACTCGCTAAGAATTTCCCGATGACGACTTCGTAATCCTGAATCGGTAGCGTCATAAGAATTTCTACTGTGCCGAGTTTCTTTTCTTCAGCCCAGAGTTTCATAGTGACAGCTGGGATAAAAAATAAGAAGATCCACGGCATTAACCCAAAAAACCCACGCATCTCCGCTTGATTAACAAGAAAGAAACTGCGGAAGAAGAGCCATCCAGAGATGCCGAGGAAGAATGTGATGAAGATATACGCGATAGGCGAGTTGAAATAACTTTTAAATTCCTTTTTGAGAATAGCTGCGATGTTCGTCATAATTTTTCGTTTATAGAGCAGTTTCCTTTCTTATTCTCGGAGTGCTATGTCTGCTCTTTGTCTGTCAAATTGCGGAAAACGTCTTCTAAATCCAAGGATTCTTGGCGGAGTTCTGTCAGACTCCATCCATTTTCTACAACGACATGAAACAGTGCCTCCGCAGCACCGCTGCCCTGAGCGGCGTTGATCTGGTAGGTAACTGTACCGTTGTCCGTTCCAACCTTGTTCCACTGTGAGACAAATTCCAATTCGTTCAGTTGTGTCTCAATTGTTTCTGGTGTGCCTCGGATAGTGATATGCACAATCTCTTCACCTTTCGCCTGACTGGAGAGTTCCTCCGGTGTGCCGTTTGCGACAATCTTTCCATTGTTGATGATGAGGATTCGGCTACAGGTGGCGGAAACTTCGGGTAATATGTGTGTACTGAACAGCACCAGTTTCTCTTGTCCGATGTTTTTGATTAAATTGCGAATCTCGCTGATTTGATTCGGATCAAGTCCAGAGGTGGGCTCATCTAAGATGAGGATGGGTGGATCGTGAATGAGGCTTTGTGCTAAGCCTACCCGTTGGCGGTAACCCTTTGAGAGTTCGCCAATGTCTTTTTGAATAACATCATCAAGCCCACAGGTATCAATAACCGTTCGGATCCGTTCCTTCCGCTGGCTTTTTGGAATATTTCGCACCTGTGTCATGAAGTTGAGATATTCAATAACTCCCATATCGGTGTAGAGGGGCGCGCTTTCTGGAAGATAACCGATATGTTTTCTGACTTCAACGGATTCCTCAAAGACGTCGTATCCAGCAACAGTTGCGGTACCTGCGTCTGCGGAGAGATAGCAGGTAAGGATGCGCATCGTGGTCGTCTTACCTGCGCCGTTGGGTCCGAGGAACCCAAGCACTTCGCCAGCGTGCGCGTCAAATGTAACGTTGTCAACAGCAACCGTCGTGCCGTAAGATTTTGTGAGTTCTCTAACTTCGATCATACGTTTTAATCGTTTTAATTTTCTAATAGGGACTTGTCTATTACGTCCTAAGTAATGGTCGGAAGGTGTCTCTTCCGACACGTATAAAGAATGAGATTACATTAAAATAATAGCATAAAAAATTGGGAATGTCAAATCAAAATTGTCTCTCCCTTCGGTAGGGTTTTTGCTTGGGTGTTTCTGCGGATTTCTTCATGCTCGCGACTCTCTCTGATAGCCGACAGCTATCAGCAGAATTCTCTTGATAGATTTACATCGGCGGAGTAAAATGAAAAACACAACATCGCACATTGCCAAGGAGGCAGACTCATGGGCAACACACTTAAAGCAGCAAGCGCAAGCGCAAATATCACCCCGCCGCTTGGTACAGAGATTCCAGGTGGATTTCGTCCCCGGTACGCTGAAAACGTTGATGACGAACTCTTTGCCAAAGCGCTTGTTATTGATAACGGCGAAACCCGTATCGCAATCGTTACATGCGACCTCATCGCCATACCAGAGAAGATAGCAGATATTGCCAAAGCACGCATTGCCGAGAGATGCGGTATCCCTCCAGCATACGTTATGGTCAATGCTACGCATACCCATACCGCCGTAGCAGTGGCAAATCTACTTGGAGTTGGCGAGGATACCGGTTACACCGATTGGGTCCCATTGAAGATCGCTGATGCAGTTGAGCTTGCGGTGTGGCGACTCCAACCCGCACGGGTAGGATTTGCAAGTGTCGACGAAGAACGTATCACCTTCAATCGACGGTGGCACATGAAAGATGGGACCGTCCGTTTTAATCCCGGCGTTGAACATCCTGATCTCGTGGAACCGACTGGCACAATTGATCCAGAAGTAGCAATGATATTCGTTGAGGCAAATGATGGTACCCCTATCTCTGCCGTTGCCAATTTTTCGCTGCACTACATTGGCACAGATAACAGCAGCGCACTCTCCGCTGACTATTTCGGACACTTTGACCGACTCATGCGCCGCTATTTGGGAGATACATGTGTCTCGCTCCTCTGGAATGCCGCATCCGGTCAGATTAATAATACCGATTTTAGTGGACAGGTGAAATGGACAGCGAGTGGACACCGGCAGGCAGTGAAAATGGCGAATGTTCTCGCTGGGCATTTTATCACCGAGATGCAGTTCATGCAGATGCACGACAGGCTCGACCTCAACGGTGAACTTGCCACACTAACGTTTCAACCCAAACAGATTACTGCCGAGGACCTCAAAGTTGCCGAGCAAGTGCTGTCTGTCCCACAAGGTACTTACGGTGCTTACGAAACAGGTCCCTTTAGTTGGGTCGTCGGACAACCGATACCGACGGCGTTGGTCGATGTCTATGCCCTTGAATGTCAACGTTTAGCGAAACTACCAGAGCAGATGACGGCACCGGTTCAAGTGATCCGTTTGGGGGAAGCGGCGATTGTCGCATTGCCCGGAGAGGTATTCGTAGAGACAGGGATGAATATCAAAGCGAACTCAGATGCGAATCCGTTGTTTCTCGTGAGTTTGGCGAATGGGTATATCGGCTATATCTGCACGGACGAAGCGTTGACACAGGAGGGCGGCTACGAGACGTGGGCGGCGATGTCGTCTCTACCGGCTGTTGGGACGGTTCCAAAGATGGAAGCACTCGTGGCTTCATTGCTTGATGAGCACAAATTAGTGTGAAAAAACAGGGACTATCTATCAACCATATTCCCAGAGACACAAGTTGGCAACAGCCTTTATTAGTGTCCTCACTCGCTTAGTTCCGACAAATAAATTGTTCGTTTATCTGCGTGGCTCTTGAAGAGGATAGGCAAGTTGAGTTCTCTGAAGGTGACGATATACGGAATGCCTCCGTGCTTTTCAACTTGTTGGCTGAGGGATTTCCATGCACTTTTTAAATAGTATGGACGCGCTGTATATTCTGTGAAGAACATCAGACGAAGATAATCGTAGTGGGTTTCTCCTTTTCCGACATTAGTTTCGGTAAGAAGAACAGCATTTTTCGGCAGGTGTTCCCGCGTAAACTCGGCAATCTCAGAGAGTGTGTGTTCATTGTGAGTTTGGGTGACCCGCCAAGCCTGAATACCTTCTCCAAAGCATAAGATCACAAGCAGAGCTGTCCAAACGAGGAGAATCCTGCGTTTGTAATGTGAATTTTTGGGGCCGGGGTATATGGTTCGCTCTACAAAGTTACCGAGTATCAGTAGAAATGCGGGCATACTGATGAGTGTAGCACTTGGGGTTTTCGTGGTGGCGATTGAAAAAGGGAGTAGAACTCCTAAACCCCAAGCGTAAAGCAAAAAGAGACCGATATTTTTCCTTTGGAAAAGATGAGGTATGGAGCAACACACTGCCACGGCAATTGGTGCGGTGAGTAGGTTAAATATCTGGGCACTGTACAAAAACACCTTGTACCAAGGCGCACGCCATCCCTCAATGTCTTCTGTTAGATGTCTGAAAATGTAATTGTGTTCAATTTTAAACTCAACAGGATACTGCAGGGCAGTATATAGCATCCATGGGCCAGCGACAAAGATTGTTATTATCAGCATACCTAAAATATGCTGCCCACAAAGACGGCAATCCTCTTTTTTTGCTAAACTCAGCTTGGGTGCTGACCACATTGCGAAAGCGACACCGGTGATAATGAATGCTGGATAGGTTTTTGAAAGAAAGGCAAGTCCTTGACCGATTCCTGCCAGCACGATAAAGCACCATTTGCCGGTCTTAATAGCGCGAACAACTCCATAAACACCAATCTCACAGTAGAACAACAACGAAATATCAATCGCATCGCTGAACTGATATCCATGCGTCAATTGCATGATAAACCATGAGAATGCCTGAATTGCAGTAGCAAATAAGGCAGCGCGACGCGTTAAGAGTTGTGTGCCAATCAAATAAGTGATCCCGGCAGCGAAAGTGCTGAGAACTGCACTGGGAAGCCGAAGGGCAAAGGTGCTAACGCCTAATATCCAATACGAGAGACATATTTGCCAAAGCGGGAGAATAGGTTTATGGAGCCATACGTGGTTTTCACTCCACGTTTCTTCTTTATAAGGGAGGTAGGGGACATCAATGAGAGTTGGCTTAAAGGGATGTTTGAGAAGATTTTTAGCGACGAGAGCATGGCAACATTCATCAACACTCCCGAGACTCAAGTGTCCTATGTTGCTGAGTTTTAGTCCGAACGAAAGAAGTAGAACAATAGTTAATAAAAGGGCAGGCGAGGATTGTCTGAAAGTCTTCGATAGATTCAAGTTGGTTTCACTTCGGAAAAGTCATTTTGCGGTGATAAATACTTAAAGACTACTACCACAAAATATGGAGGATATTAGTATTATCTTATTGAGCGTTGTGAAGTTTGACTTGCTTCTTGTTCTTGTTCTTGTTCAAGAAGTCGCTGGATGCGTTGCGCTAGGGCAGGAGATTTCGCTGTTATTCGTTTCATCCCATCTTCGTAACCATAGTTAACAATCGTGTCACGCGCCCAAAGTTCAAGTTCCTGTCGTTTTTGCTTCACAATTTCCTTGATATGCAATGAAGTTTTACTGCAACAAGTACATTTTTTTTCGGGAGGAGTCGTTGATCGAGTAAGATTACCCGTATTACCTCGCGTTGCAGAGTCTGGGCTCGGAGTCGAAATGTTCCTTTTGTCTTGTGTAGAGTCGCTGTGGTTTGATGGAGAATCAGCTGCTACGAAACGCGAAGGAGGATGATCGGCAATTGGATAAAGAGCAACTCCGCAAACAAGAGTGACAATACAAAAACCATAAAAAGCAATTTTCATTTTTTATTCTCCACCTACGGAAATATTAAATTCGATGTTTACATTTCCACCTTCTGCTTGGAATTCTTTCAGATCATGGAAAACTTCAAGTCTTTCTGATAGCTGCCTGATGGTTTCAGTTTCATTCGTAGATAGAAGACTTATAGAGGCTTCTGTCATGGCAATGGCGTCATCCAGGGTTAAGGTGCCTTCATTTGCACGTCTTATAGTTTCAACCAGTGTTTTAATTTCAGGATAGTCTCCGAACATCTCTTTAAAGCGATCAGTCAGCCGCTCATAAGCATAATCCGGTTCAATTTCAAGAAAGTCGTTGTAATCTTGGCTAGCGGTTTTTACCTTTACCCAGTTGATTCCCTCAATAGGTGATTCTGGTAATGCTTCTGGAAGTGCTGTTGCGGAAAGGGAAAGCGGATCCAATTCCAAGTCAAACTCAGATAGATCCGTTTCCTGAAATACTTGTTCTTCTGTTTTAATATTGCGTATTTCAGGAGTTACGGGAAGTTCTTCTAAAACTTCAGGTTCAATTGTTGCTGTAGGAACGGGATATTCTGCATATTTTTTCGTGGTTAATATTCTTTGTTCCATGGGTGCCGAGGCATCAAACTTTGGTGGCTGTGAAAGTTCTGCTACAAAACGTTGGTGATCCCAACGGACGTAGAAAAAAAATCCGATACAAATTAGGAGCGTCAGAATCGCCCCGATACCTAAGACTCTAATATAAGATTCCATCTTCAACTATTCTCCTTCGGTAAAAACAGACGAAATACCTCAATTATTGTCCAATAAACGTAGCCGGCATTTCATAAGTTTCCAGATTCTCACCTTGTTGTTCAAGCATCTTGCCCATCATCTCGATCTGCTGTATAGCGTTCTGATGCATTTCCAGCAATTCAGTATGTGCCGCAGTCCGTTTTTCAGGTTCCACATCTATTAACATCTGAAGATGCCATTCTGTATAATGTTTCATATCTAAAAAAGTTCCTTTTCCATCAAGAACGAGACGATTAGCAAGTTTGATCCATTTGTCCATAAGCGGGTGTGCGCCGAAACGAAGTTTAACGTACTCGGAGAGAGCAGCAATTGCCGCTTCTTTGTCTGTTTTGAGGAGTGAAAAGAATTCGAGATAATACTTTTGCGCATTACTTATTTCGGTATTAGCAGATATAGGAGCCTGTGGATCCTTTTTAGATATGGATTCTTGACTTAGATCCGTCGGGTCTTCAGCGGGTTTGGCATTTTGTTCATCTGTCACAGAAGGGCGTTCGGGAGCTGTTTTACTTTCCTGATTCCTAGCACATCCAATAGTGATCGCCGAAAAACAAATGAGAGTGATCATAATAATAAATCGCATTGTTATCCCCATAATTATTCAACAAGGTGAGGGGCTACCAACCCGGGAAGGCTCGTTTTCAATTTTTCCGCTTCTTACAATTTTGAACTACTAAGAAACTCCAACTCGCTGAAATTGAAATCAGGAATTCTTAACAACAAACGAGTAAAAAAGTAGTGCTTAGAATCGATCCTATTTCGGTATGGTAAAACCTCACCCAACCATATTTGAAAGATTTACTCTTTCTTTAATTTACTATAGTTTCACTAATGGTCGTGCCAGTACTAATCACAGACTATGCCTATATAGTCGCTTCTTACTTCTAATCGGCAATTTTCAATGTGTATGGGACCCGCCTCAGCTTTCGGCGGGGATACAGTAACCAACGATGTTGGTAAAAATCCCAGCACTAAAAGCACTGCGATAGCAATTATCAAAATCCTTTTCTGCATTGTGTGTACTGCCTACGGTTTTTTAGACCACTCCCTAAAGGAAGATTGTGCTATAATGACAATCTCAATT
>JAPPII010000088.1 GCA_028820845.1 Candidatus Poribacteria bacterium | reverse complement strand
ATTTCATTACGATTATTATACCATAAATCTGTGAAGTATGTCAAGCAAAAAAGTGTCATAAACCCTTTATTTATCAAGGTCCACCGCACTTTTCGTGTGTCCAAAACTACTTATTGCGTTTTTATTTCACACACGTTTTAAACTTATCCACAATTCCTACGTCTTAATCATAAAACGCGGCGACCATCAAATACATTAGCAAAAACACAAAACAAAATATGGAGATCGCTCTTGTCAGGGGTATGGGTCTCAGAGCGTTCACACCATGCAACAGACACTGAATACTACATCCTCGCTTGTTGAGGTCGTGCGACAGGCCTCTGCTATCTCTGAAGAAGCCTATAAAGATATTGTCGAAGAAATCCAACAAACAGGTGCCTCCGAAACGGCTGTGCTTTCCAAGCACGGTGTGCCGTCCAATGTTCTCGCGCTCGCTACAAAGAGCCTCGAATACGGAACGCCCTTTACGCAATTGGAAGACATCTTTCCTGAACCCGCCGTCCTTGAGAAAGTGTCCCCTGGGTTCGCATACCGAAATAAAATTGTGCCTATTGAGTTAGTGGATGACACACTCACGGTCGCCATGTCAGATGCCCTAAACATCGTGCTCATCGACGAACTCCAACTCATCACAAGCTGCCAGATTATCCCCGTTCTCGCTGATGAAACAGACATTGATGAAGCAATTGTCCGTCTCTACGGACGCACAGCAGAGAGTCTCCTAAGCACCGGGATTAAGGGTCCTGTTGGTGCAGCCACCACCCTTGAACGCGAAACGATTGAGGACTTCGGTATTGACGAAAAGGATCTCAGCCAAGATCCGACCGTCATACATGCCGTTGACCAGATGATCATTGATGCTGTTCGGATGGGGGCAAGCGATATCCACATCGAACCTTATCCAACGCAATTGAAAATTCGGTTTCGCGTTGACGGTGTGCTGGAAGATCAACCGCAACCACCTGCCTATCTCCAGTCAGCGATTACCTCTCGTATCAAAATTATGGCGGGTATGGATGTTGCGGAGCGTAGGCGGCCGCAAGATGGCAAAATCAGTCGACAGATTGGTAGCGTTGGTAACCGGCAAATAGATCTTCGTGTCTCTACCGTTCCAACCGTTGCCACACTGCATGGCGAAAGCGTTGTCCTCCGTATCCTTGACCGTCAGTCCATCGAATTCGGACTCGAAGAACTCGGCTTGACCGCGGATAACCTCGAACTTTTCCACCGCATGATTCGCAAACCGCACGGTATCATCCTTGCCACGGGTCCCACCGGTAGTGGCAAAACGACATCACTTTACGCCTGTCTGAAAGAGATAAACTCGCCTGATGTAAAAATCATCACCCTTGAAGATCCTGTTGAATATGAATTAGAGGGTATCAACCAAATCCAAGTTAATCCAGATATCGACTTTACTTTCGCCGATGGGCTGCGTCACATTTTACGTCAGGACCCAGATAAGGTCCTGGTCGGTGAGATTCGGGACTACGAAACCGCAGAAATGGCGATTCATACCTCGCTGACAGGGCACCTTGTCTTCAGCACGCTCCATACAAACGACGCCCCTGGAGCCATTACAAGGCTTGTTGATATGAATGTAGAACCGTATCTCGTCGCTTCCACGGTAGAAGGGATTATTGCGCAAAGACTGGCTCGACGCGTTTGCAAGGCGTGTTGCGAGATGTATTCACCCGAAATGCACGAATTGGAGGGCATCATGGGAAACGGTGGCACGTCTCCGATGCCGTACGATCTGAAGATTCCGAGAGCCGTCGGCTGTAAGGAATGTCGAGGCCGCGGTTACAGAGGTAGAATCGGCATCTTTGAAGTTCTATTCATGACTGAAGAAATCCGCGCGATGGCACTCAAACAGGCATCAACAAGCGAAATCCGTCGACTTGCTATTCAATTAGGAATGAAAAGTTTGCGGGAAGACGGTTGGCGCAAAGTCGCTGCGGGTTTGACAACTGTTGAAGAAGTCATCCGGTTAACACAAGAAGATGAATTCGATTTCGGAGAAGTTGTGTAGAGACCCCCACGCCGTTTTAAGGCTGAAGCGTCTTTAGGACAATCCTATAGCCCGAAATGATAGTGCGGAGGTTAAGTGTGCCGACATTCCGATATGAAGCCCTCACGCATAGCGGTGGTACCGTTAATAATACGCTGGAAGCCGAATCTAAAGCCGAACTGATCTCTCGATTGCGACAGATGGGTTATTGGCCTACGAATATCGTTGAGGAGACAGAGGACACAACGCCCACCGATATACGTCGTTGGCTTCAAATCGGTCGTCGCGGTGTGAAAGCGGCGGAGGTTGAATTCTTCACTTATCAACTGGCGACGTTGGTAAACGCACACGTTCCACTGCCACGCGCCTTAGAGGTTACCCTCGGACAAATCGAGAGTCCTGCGCTCCATCGCATCGTTTCGCAAGTCAAATACGATGTTGAACACGGTGCGACCTTCCATGATGCCCTCAGCCAACACCCAAAAGCATTTTCAAACCTATACATCAACATGGTCCGCGCTGGCGAGAGCGGCGGTGTCCTCGGCTTAGTCTTAGAACGCCTCGCAGAATTCGCAGAACGACAGAGACTCCTGAAAAACGATGTTGTTTCAGCACTCTTTTATCCCGTCATCTTATTGACGCTTAGCGTCACTGCTGTTATAGTCCTCATGATCTTTGTGATACCACAATTTACCGCGATGTTCAACGATTTGGGAGTCGCCTTGCCGCTGCCAACCCAGATACTCATTAGCGTAACGGCTACTTTTCAAAGTTATTGGTGGATAGGACTTCTGATTGTTATTATCGGTGGCGCCGGGTTAAGACAATATCTACAGCGGGAAACCGGTCAAATCTGGTTTGACAGGTTGAAACTCAAACTGCCCCTCATCGGTCCGATATTTAGCACGTTTGCGATTGTCCGTTTCACACGGACGATGGCGACGCTTTTAGAAAACGGCGTACGGATGCTCCCTGCGCTCCAAGTCGTCAAAGACACTATAGGAAACAAGGTATACAGCAACGTTATTGCAGCAGCAGAAGTAGAAGTTGAACAAGGCTCAACGCTCTCGCGTGAACTCGGTAGCAGCAAAGATTTCCCCGAATTCGTCACACACATGGTCGCTGTCGGTGAAGAATCCGGTGAACCTGTTCACATGCTCAGCAAACTCTCTGAATACTACGATTTAGAAATAAAAAAGAGTCTTGAACGTTTAACGAGTTCCATCGGTCCGCTTGTTATTTTATTCATGGGTATCATTATAGGGTTTATCGCTGTTGCGATGATCCTGCCAATCTTTGAAGCGAATCAATTGCTTAGCAATTAGTGAATAGCAGCTCGCAGCTCGCGAATAACGAATGGCTAATTGCCAATACAGGAGAAACAGAAAATGTATAGGTCGCTAAAGTCCGATGAATCCGGATTAACCCTAATTGAACTGACAATAGTAATCGTCATCTTAGGTATCCTCGCAGCCTTCATCGCGCCTCGCGTTATAAACGCACCGCAGCAGGCGAAAGTTGCCAAGGCACAAACAGAAATTAATAGCATTAAAACCGCATTAGAGCAATACGCAATAACAACAGGTGAATACCCAACCACCGAACAAGGACTGAGTGCCTTGTGGCGCGCCCCAAGTCCAGCACCGCCGAACTGGGGTGGTCCCTATGTAGATAGTCCAAGCTTCATGGATCCATGGGACAATCCTTACGTTTATCGCCAACCCAGCAGCCATTACGGCTATGACTACGATCTCTATTCCATGGGGAAAGATGGGAAAGAAGGCGGAACGGAGCTGGATGCCGACATAACGAATTGGGTTGACGAAACAACAGGAGTCTACTAAAGCAGTGCGGGATCGCTATCAGCCGGCAACCAGCAGCCAGCAGCAAGAAAAACCCCGGACAGTTGGACGGAAAAATGGAAGGTTGGAAGAAGGCGACCGCCGCTTTTATCCTTCCAAGCACCAACAACGGTCTGTGGGGAATCGAGGCATGCCCTTAAAAAATACGGGGTTTACAATCACGGAGTTACTGCTCGTTTTGACGCTCATCGGCATCCTCTCGGCAATCTCAATGCCTGCGCTGAAAGGGTTTGCAGCGACACGCAGGCTAAAAGCGTCCGCCGCGACGCTCCGAAGCCTACTCACATTCGCACGAGACATGGCGATAACAGATCGGACAACCTACCTTGTGGTCTTTGACCTCGATAATGATCGGTATTGGCTCGCCTCCAGCGAAACGTTTAACCCGAGCAACCCGCTCAGGTCAGCCCTCACTGCCCAAAACTCTACAGCCTTAGCCGCCATCCAGAACAACACAAACGTCAGCACTACTACAACGCCTACAACTACAAATGCCTCTCAACAGAATCCTTTGTCCCGTACCAGCGGTATCCTCGGTGTGCCTCACTCGGTGGAACAGAATGTAACCTTAGCTGCAATGATAACTAACTACAACGGAAGAGCCGTTCAAGCCGATTCAGGCGTAGCGTACATCTACTTCTCACCTAACGCCACATCCGAGGAGACACTTGTGTACCTCCGAAACTCACGCAACCAGATAATGTCTGTTACCGTCGAAGCGGCGAGTGGACGCGTTCGCGCCCGACAACTTGTCCCCGCAGAGATTGAAATGTTAGGATTTACGCCTGAAAATTAGCAAATAGCGAACCGCGAATAGCAAACCGCAGGAAACAATGAAATCTCTAATAAAATATTCAAGAGAAAGAGAAAAAGACGGTTTTACGCTTGTCGAGATACTTGTAACGTTAACAATTTTGGCAGCTGCGATCCCAGCACTTTTGCAGGCGTTCACCACTGCTACACGTAACCAAGCACTGTCAGACAACAGTACGACCGCGCTCTACCTGCTTAAGTTTCGGATGGCGGAGATTGAAATGGAGGGCTACCCGGATGTCGGACAGGAGTCGGGCGAATTTGGTGAAAACACGCGCTATCTTTGGCGTTCTGTCGTCGAAGATATTGAGTCTGAAGAGGTTGAAAACATCCGACAGGTTACGGTAACCGTCAGATGGCAACATAAAAATAGAGAACGCTCCATGTCTATGAGCACCTTCATGGCAGACCGACAAATGCCGCAGGGGCAATAGCGAATAATGAAAAAAAAACTAACGCACATCACAACTGAAAGTGGGTTGACCCTCATCGAAATGCTTATGGCGGTCAGTATTCTTGTCATTATTGGTGGCTCAGCGTATTTCGCTTTCAAGACAGCCGTAGATGCCTACCATAGAACGGAGGCAAGGATATTAGCGGCACAAAGATGTCGGGTGGCTATGGATCGGCTTGTAACGGATCTGCATAACATGCAAGTCTCGGTTGAGGAACCAGAACTCGCGCTTTATACACAAGACGGACCGAGTCAGTTTGGCGATAGAGACATGCTCAGTTTCGTCACACTGGTAAAAACAGACCCGGATCCGTTTCTGGCGCAGCTTGAGCGTTTTCAGGCACAGAACACCGCCCAAGTTCCAATACCGTTGTTAAGCGACGTGCAACGTGTCGCTTACTTCGTCGGACCTGAACTGCCACCGGGTGAATCCGTACTGAGTTCAGGAGGTTTCCAAGGCGGAATCACAAGCGACACAAGCAATGAAGAAATGGGTGAGTACGCCCTCTTTCGGGTTGCAACGACAACCCTGGATCCTGAATCCGTTATCGGTACCCTGTTACAAAGTGGTGAGGTGCCACAAACAGACGAAAACGGCTATCCTATCTATGTCGATATGGCGACGCTTGTGGCTGGGCTTGTCAGCTTCGATCTGAAGTATTTTGATGGAGAGACAGAGAATTGGAACACTTCATGGGATGATGCCGAAAGCATACCAGGTGCTGTTCAGATACTCATAACAGTTCAAGGCGAGCCACAGCAGACAATAAGTATGGATACGACCCAACTTGGGGGCCAGAATCAATCCATCTCACAACCAAACAGTATGACACAATCAACAATGGTATACCTACCTGCAGGTGCTATCGCAGGGGGTGCGCGTTAGGAAACATGGACAGATGCAGCAGTTTGTAAAGCAGGTTTCTTGTATGTTCTGCAAGGCGCAGCGTGGATTATCGCTCGTCTCAACCCTTTGGATACTGACGATCCTCTCAATTCTGGCGACGCAGTTGCTCTATTCAATCCACATAGAACAACGAACGCAGCGGAATTTCTTGGATAGAGCGAAGTTCCATTACGCCGCGAAAGCCGGGTTTGAATGGACGGTGGCGCGCATGCGTGACGATCAGACCCCCTTCGATTCACTCGGCGAAAGTTGGGCAGCACCGATTATAGGACAGGTGGAAGACGGTGTACAAGTCGGCAATTTCTTAAACTATCGTGTGACAATCACGGACGAAGCGTCAAAAGTGAATGTAAATGCTGCTGATCAGGGGCTTATCAGCAATTTGCTCGCACAAGTGGGAGCAAATCCAGATGACGCACTGACTGAAGAACTTGCCAACAAAATCGTAGAAGGCCAGCCTTACCGGACGGTTCGTGATCTCGCCCGCGTTGAAGGTATGACATCTGAACTTCTCTACGGTCAGATGGCAGCCAGCGGTCAGCAGTCAGCGGTCAGGAACCCGTCCGTGGCAGGCGAGAACGTTTCTAACTTCTACAACACCCCATCAATAACGAATACACAACCTGGACTCGTCGATTTAGCGACCATCTATTCAATCGACACAAGCACAAATCCAGACGGGGAACCGTTGGTTAATCTCAACACTGCTGAGGCAGACGAACTGACACAAATTAACGGACAACAAAACCAACCTGTTTTCACACAAGGTGCGGCGGAATCACTTATTCAGCAACGCGAGTTTGATAGCCTCGCTGCGCTCGTAGACGTACAAGCCGTTTCCGACGAAATTTTTAACAACATCCAAGACCGACTGACAACTGAAGAAACGAATGAGAACACAAATGAAGAAGAGGAAAACAACCGTCCACAAGGACAAGGCACACCGCAACAAGGCGAAAATGATGGACAGGTCAATATTAATACTGCCGATGTTGAAACCTTTGAATCACTACCGGGTATTGATCAAGGGATTGCTGAACGGATTGTCAATCATCGCGACACGCAAGGACTTTTTCAGAACATTGATGCCATTAAAGATGTCAAAATGTTAACACCGCAAGATTTTATCGGTATTGTTGATAAAATAACACTAAAAGATGGAGAGACCCGCAGCGGGCTTATAAATATAAATACAGCACCACCGGAGATTCTGGCACTGCTACCCGGAATGGATCCAGAAAAGGCGTTAGCGATTGTCGAACGCCGGGAAGAAGACGCGCCAGACACTTCGCAGATACAGAACTTTACCGATGAAGAGATAACAGGAAATCCGTTTACCAACACCGCACAACTTTCGCAGTTAGAAGAAATCGATTTTGAAACGTTCCATCAGGTTGTCGATTGGGTAACCTTTCGCTCCCACGGATACCGAATTGAAGCAAATGGCGTTGACAGGGCAGACAAAATTATCTCAACATGTATCGGGATTATTGACCGAACGGGCAATGAGATTCAACTTCAACATTGGTTTTTAAACTATTAAATATGGTCACTGTTCCACTTCGTTTCACAGTGGTTTCCTTCCAAGTAGAAAACCTGCGTTAGGTTATGAGGAGTTGCTAACCTTACCAAAGACCTGCCCGAAACGAAGTGGAGGGGTTTTTGCTTGGGTGTTTCTTTAGCTCAGAAGCAGATAGCTAAAAAAATAAAAAATGGCAAAAAATCGAGTCGTGGCGATAGATATCGGCACAAACACAGCAAAAATGGTTCAACTCGAACTATCGTCTACAGGCGTGCATCTCATCAATGCAAACGTTGTGACGTACCCAGACGCGACAGAGCAGCATCAAGTTGTTGAACCCGTCGCGCGTCTCTGGGCTGCGTTAGGCAATACACCGACGCGACGCAACCTACTTTCGTTATTCAGCAGAAATACGACGGAGATTGCACTCGCGCTTCCACGATTCTTAGTGAGCACGAAACGCTTAGCGAATCTACCCGTTGCAACAGATGACCAACTCGCCAATATTGTCGCCATCTCAGCAGAAACAGAACTCCCGTTTCGGATTGAGGAAGCGATTTTTACCTACCACGACGTTCAGCGAACCGCAGAGGCGATGTCGGTAGAGTTAATATCGACGAGACGTTCAACGGTTACAGATTATCTTGACCGACTCGAACAGATTGGCGTAACGGCTTCTGCGGTCATACCTTCAACGATAGCGATTGCTGAAGTCGCGGCAAAGAGTGGATGCACTGAACCTACATTCATCGTTGACATCGGTGCTGAACAGACAGATTTCTGTTTCATGAAAAACGGTGTGCTTCGGTTCTCACGGAGTTTCCGACTCGGGGAAAAGCATTTATCTGAGAACCGCGAATCGCGAATCTCGAACCGCGAAGCACCTGTATCCAGATGGATGACGCAATTCGTTGGAGAACTGCAGCGCTCAATTGCTGCAGCCAAAACATACGACAACACCAACAACCTTGACATAGCGGAAAATGCTGGAGACCTCACGCCATCGGAAACCGAAACTGAACTCTATCTGTGTGGCAGCGGGGCGCGCATTCGAGAACTAACGACTGCTTGTGAAACTGCTCTCAACATCAGAACACAACTCTGGAACCCGCTCCACGCGCTCGAACAGTCCGGAGGTATTGACACAAACCTCGTAAGTGCAGAAGCGAAAACCGTCCTTGACGAATGGGGCGACACGTTCGCCGTACCCTTGGGGGTCGCGCTTAATGCCGTGAATCCTGCAACAAAAGTATCACTGCTACCGCAAGAAACCGTTGAAACGCTGACCCAAGCCACACGCCAACGTCAACTCTTCGCTGCCGCTGGGTTAGGCGTTCTCGTGATTGGTGGCATGCTCTTTGGAGGATATACACTCCAACGTGCACAGCAGCATCGACACCAAGCACTCGACACACAACTCTCACACTATGCACAACCTATGGCATTAGCCAAGGCGCAACTCGGACGAGAATTGGCAATTACGGAGATGCTAACACATCACATCTCGCCACTCGATATTCTACACGCCCTCAGCGCGATGTTCAAGGATAGGGCACAGGTCGCTTGGACGAACTTCAATATTACGAATCTTCACACGCCTGAGACAGCACGCATTACGTTCAATTTGGAGAGTGCCTCGCATAATGCGATCAATGCTCTCTTGCGTGCGCTCAATCGTTCTGATGTGTTCACCAACGTTCAAGCCGGTGAAGTTACAGCAACAACCCAAAACAGAAAACAGATTTTCCAAGTGCAGGTACGCGCGAATCTGACAGCATCTGCTGTCCGAGCATTCGCTAAAGAACGCTACCCGATGCCCGAACTACCCATCCGTGAGACAACGATGGATGCTGAACCCGACATCGCCCCGCCTGCATTGGAAACCCTTGAAAAGCCCAAAAATGAAAAAGAAAAATAAAACAATAGATTTCGCTGGTACCGATAAACGCACGCATTTATAAAGGACAGATACATGGAATTGAATCTCGAATTAACGCCTCGCAGCAAAATTTTACTCGGCATTTTAGGGTGTCTGTTTCTAATTGTCGTTATTTTACAAGGGGCTCCTATCTTCTATCGTTTATTTTCAAATCAAGGCACCAAAGCGAAGCAAGAACAGTTGTCAAAAACTGAAGATTTAGTTTACGCTGCAGAAGTTCTCAAACCCGTCGAATTTGAAATTTACAAGGCGACTGGGTTAGCACTGGCAGCAAATCCACAAGTCAACCCGCGCACGCAAGGCACAGCCACGCTCTTTGACACAGAATCGCCGGAAACCGTCATTCGCGCACGCATTGATGCGCTCGTTAGGCGGGCGGGTATTCAACAAAATTATCAACTCCTGACGAAACCGGTAACTGCTAAACACACACACAAACTGACACTGCAAACACGGGAAAATCTCGTCCGCTATCTCTACTTCAAACATATAGAGACAGAAGAAAGAGAGCTTACAGAAATTATTGAAGCGGAAACAGAAGCAGATACCTTCAACTTTCTGATGGATGCATGGCTCTCAAGTGCCGATACCGATGAAACGGAAGCCAGCAGCCAGCAGTCAGCAGTCGGTAAAGAGCCGTCCGTGTCAAAGAATAAAACGCAATCGCCACACGCTGAGAGTTTTCGAGAGCCAAAGGCAGAAATCCAATTCATCTCGCTTCCAGACGCGATACCGCTTTCGCTGCGCACCAAACTTGCGGCGTTCATCAAAACGATGACGATGCAGCAGTTACGCGGCGCAACAGACTTCAGACAAGGTTTCCTTGCAGCACAAATTCAGAAAGTTACAACGCCTCGCACGTCAGGTATCTTCGGTATCGGGACAAAGCCTGCCACCGTCGAAACCCGATTGCGAAAAAACAGCACGCTTTTAAATTTTTTAACGCACGTGTTAGATGCAACATACATCGAGGCACCCTTAGACAGAGGCGAACTTCAATCTGCCCTCGTCACATACATTGAAAAGATTCAAGAACAGCAAGAGACGCTTGTCAATCAACTCGCTTTAGCACCTGCGACCTACCAGACAGAAGTGTACACGGTTGAAATGAAGTTCAAAACAGATCTCGAAAAACTCGTAAACTTAAACCATCTCATTGAAACAGGTGCCAAGTGGCTGATAGTACGTGATTTGCGAATCTCTGCTGATAAGCAGGCTGAATCGGGTCCAGCAGCAAGGCGAGGCAGGAATCTGGAGGCTGCTGGCGCGAACTTGAATGTAGATATATTCCTTATCGCTCGAATATTTTAATGAAGGATCGAATTTATGCAAGTACGAAAATTTTTATTGACTTCACTTCTCTGTTTAGGCGTGCTTATCCTGGGGCTCGCCGAGTTGCATGCCCAAGAACAGGAGCCAACAATGCGCGTCGTCCAAACAGATGAAGCAGGACGGGCAATCCGTTTTGACTTTAACTTTACGGGCCAAGAACTGAGAGGCTTATTTGAATGGCTCTCACGAGAGACTGACCTCACGATTATCGCCAGCGAAGAAGATATTCGAGATAAAAGATTCTCGATCATTAACCTAAGAAACGTAACCATCGAAGAGGTCATCGAAAAAATTAAAACTGTTCTGACCCAATACGATCTCACACTTATCCAAACTGATAATACACTCTTGGTTACAACCTTCGCTCGCGCCATCGTAACAAAGGGAACTGTCAACAATATTACACCAGACCCTGATCTCGTTGATATGACCGACGAAATTCAAACCTACATTATCCAACTAAATACAGTCGTCGCTTCGGAACAGGTAGAACGCCTGAAACCACTTCTGAACAAACAAGCAAACATCTTTGCAGATACCGCAACAAACACACTCGTCATCACTGATGTCGCTTCTAATATCCGCCGAATTGTCGCTATCCTTCAAATCGCAGACGAAGGGGAACGTTTTCCGTTAAAGATTCTCATAATTCCGCTCGCTTACGCTGAAGCCGGTCCCTTAGCGCAGACCCTCACCAGCATCTTTCAAGAAGGTGAGCGCGATGAGGACCGACAGCAAAGAGGCAGCGGTCCGGGAATGAGCGCGGAAGAGGCAAAAACCGCAGCAGCAGAAATGAAAGCCGAAGGGGTCGGCTATGAAGTGCTTGATGGCGCAATCAAGATTGTTGCGGAAACCAGTTCTAATTCGCTCGTCCTCAAAGCCTCTGAAGCAAATCTTGTTTTCCTCCAAGAGATCGTCAAGGAACTGGATGTCGCTCCGAGTTTGCAAACGCAGATACGTACCTTCCGCCTCAATTACGCAGCCGCTGAGGATGTCGCCGAAACCCTTCAAGAAGTACTCACGGGTGAGAGTAACCAAAACCGAGGTAGAATGGACGCTTGGGACCGCGCGAAACTCAGAGAGTTTCAACGCGAACGAGGCGTCGATCAATCCCAAGGCATCGTTGGTAACGTCAACGTCTCCCACAACGACCGACTCAACATCATTGTTATCTCCTCTGATCCACGGAACTTTTCAATCATTGAAAAAGTTATCGCCGAACTCGATCAAGAACAGACGCAAGAAGAAATTAGGCTCTATTTCCTTCAGTTCGCAGATGCCGAAACCCTCGTCCAAAGCCTACAGGACCTGTTTGAAGGCGGCAGTGCCGGTTCTGATAGAAATCTCCCCTGGTGGGAACGGGAACGTCGTGCGCGACGAGGAGAACTCAGCGAAGGGAGCACCGGATTTGGCGTGCAAGGCGAGGTACACATCGTTGCCGATTTACGGCTCAATGCGATTCTTATCTCTACGAGTGCCCAGAACTTCGAGACGATTGACGGACTCATCAAAAAATTGGATGTCAATATGCCGGACCAGGAATGGGGCACCCGTATGTATAAACTCAAATACGCCGACGCGGAAAACGTTGCAGCCATCATCAATAATGTGTATCAAGGCAGCTCAGGAAACACCGGCAACTTCTTCTTCTTCCTCGCTGAACGCCAACGCAACCAGACGCAAGGTTCATTGGCGGGTAACGTCACTGCTGAAGCGTATCCGACGCTGAATGCCGTTATTGTCTCAACCGCCACGCAACGCAACTTTGACCTCATCACAGAGTTTATTAACTCCATGGATGTCCAGACACCAGAGGGGCAAAAGGAAATTACTGAGGCAATCCGACTTGAGTATGGCAACGCTGAGCAGCTTCAGCAAGTCCTTCAACAGGTCTGGGAGGGGGAGGAAGGCGGCGACGGTTTTAGCTTCAGTCGTTTCTTCGCTTCTGGTGGCAGGCAAGAACAACAAGATATTAACTCTCTACGCGGAAAAGTTACAGTCTTTGCTGACCCGGATACCAATTCCTTGATCGTCACAACGCGGCAGCGATACCTCGCCGCTGTCAGGGCACTCATTAACAAATTAGATTTCGTGCGCGGACAGGTCTGGATAGACATCCAAATTCTGGAAGTTACACTTGATGAGACGACCAAGTTGGGTATCGAACTCACGGCACAAGAAAACAGAATCTTCGGGATCACCCCAAACCCCGGCAACCCACTCATTGGCGAGTTTGAGAGCCAACTCGGACTAACACAAGAAATTTCCGGGTTCAACCTCGGCTTAGCCACGAAGGAATATATGTCGCTGCTCCACACGCTGATACGTGAGAACAAGGTCCAAACGCTTTCAACACCTTCACTGCTCACGCGAGACTCTTGGAACGCTACGTGGAGTAGCGGTCGCCGGATTCCATATCTTCAGAGCGTCGATACGACCAGCATTTTGGGGGAGACTGTTTCACAACCGCTTTTTAACTACGACTTCATCGATCCACCGGTGGGTATTAACATTTCACTGACACCTTACATCGCCAAATCGCAAGCCACCGAAGGTGGCAAACGGACAATCGGTTTGGATATCGAAAACATCAGTGCCAGCAATTTCATTGAGTTTACCGAGTTCAATGCACCAATCACCGATGACAACGCCATAAGCGTCTATATCGATGTTAAAGACGGTCAACAGCTTGTCGTTGGGGGTATCATCCGAAAGAAGCAGAAAGAGGTCGAAAACAAACTCCCCATCTTAGGCGACATCCCCTTAATCGGTAGACTCTTCAAAAACACAGAAACGGCTATTGAAGATACGGAAATTGTCATCATCATAACGCCACACATCGTCGATATTAAAAATCCTGAGGACATTGAGAAACTCAAGGAAAAAGCACAGGATTGGCAGAATAACGGGAGTACAGGGAAAGAGAGTGAGCGTGAAGAGAAATAGGTGCGGCATTCACGTTGGAGTATTATCGCTACCGGACGATTGCGCGGAATGCTGGTGTAAAACGGATGGCATCGAATTCGCTTTGGGTTTCGACTCTCTGTCTAATACGTTCATCAAGGGCAATGGCTCGGGTTAGATATTCCAATGCTTGAGAAGTTTGCCCATTTTTCACCGCAGCCAAACTGCCGTGATATAGGTATTCAGCGTTATTGGGTGCGTGAGTGAGTGCTTCCTTAAAGACGGTAAGGGCTTCAGCGTAGCGTCCCTGCTTATACAGTATCCAGCCGAGTGTATCATTAATATGCGTTGCATCGGGGTCGAGTTCAAGGGCGCGCCTGGCTAACTTTTCTGCTTCTGCTAAGTTCGTTCCCAATTTATCAGCATAGAGCCATGCCAATGTATTGTATGCCGCGGCAAATTCGGGACCGGCTTCGATGGCTCGCAAGAGCAGCGTAACCGCTGCCTCCAGATTCCCTGCCGCCCCGGCGCGCCGTCCCTGTTCCCAGAGCTGATAAGCCGCCAATGGATACTTTCCTGCTTTAAGTTCGCTGGCAAATGTGATTAACTGCGCGACCTGTGGACTCGGACGAAGGGTTTGAACAGTCTTCCCCGCTTGGATCGCAGCGTCAAACTGTTTTAGATTGAAATACCCCCACGCTAAATTTTCGTGTGCCGTTGCGTAGCGAGGACTCAGGGTGACTGCCTGTTCCCATAACTTAAGAGCCGTCTGGGCATCTCCGCGGTTTCCCGCAGAAAGTCCCTGTCTCCATAGGCGATACGCCTGCATCGTGTATTCCCCGGTTTTTATATCTTGAGCGGTCTTGCGGATGAATTCAATACGCCTTAATTCAGGTGCTGACACACCCGAAACTTTGCCCAAGGAAAGAGCTGTGGTATGCGCCTGGAGTGCCGACTGACACGCCACGATAGCAGCGTCCAACCATTCCATTTCAAGTAAAGCAGTCCCCATATTTGCCCAAGCACTTACCATCTCAGGATTCATATCTACGGCTTGTTGGTAGGCAGAGATCGCTGCTTCCAACTGCTGTGCGCGTAAATAACTGTTCCCGAGGTTATAGAAAATGTTCGCTGTACCCGCAGGCTGAGAAATCTGATTTTCGGATACCAACGTAATTGCCGAAAGATACGTCTGGATTGCCTGCTCGTATGCACCGCTCTCAAAGTAGAAATCAGCCAACTGAAGGGACGCTTTCAAATACTTTGGGCTTTCGGCGACAGCTTGCTTCCAAGCTGCTATTGCCGCCTCCATTCGTCCTGCACGCTTGGCACGTACACCTACCTGATAGTGTCGATGCGCAGCGAGCGAATAAATGCCAGACTGTAAGTCGCGCGCAGTTGCGAGATTGGCATAGAGCTGGGGTTGGTCTGGACTGAGTGCCAATCCCTCCTCATACACCGCAATTGCCTCATCAAACCGACCTAATTCTTGATATGCCAGTCCTAAATTGTTGAGTGCCTCTACGTTATGCGGTCGAATTTCAAGAGCGGTTTGATATGCTGCGACTGCTTGTTCATAGAAGGCACGCTTCGCACGGGTATCGGCGACATCGATATCGCCTGTTTTGTGGGAAGCCAATCCTAATTTGATGAGAGCATCTATGTCGCGCGGCAGAAGTTCTAAAGTTCGGGTAAACGCTTCAATGGCTTTGCGGAATTCTGCCTTCTGGTAGTAAACCAATCCGAGGTGATAGTGTGCATCAGCGAAATCAGGCGCGAGTGTCGTAACCTGCTTGAAGGTCTCAAGCGCAGCATCCAGTTCTCCCGCGTTTAATTCCGTGATCCCTTGTGCAAACAGGGACATCGCCTCCTCGCTTGCGATGGTTGAATTCCCTATAGTAATAAGAAGGATACACATCCAAATTAAGAATTGATAATGGGACATTGTTTTTTCTCCGAGGCAAATTGATAGATTGAACCTTTTGGTATTGTAGCGAGTTTACTGTTTTATTTCAACTGGACGGTAGGAAAAGGCGTTCCGATGCCTCGGTTGACATCTGTTTACCAGATGTGTTATCATTATCCTCAAGCAATAGATTAAATTAAAGGTTTCACCCTCAAGGAAATTGGGATTGTGGAGAAACACAAATGAGTAAGCCGTTAAAGGGATTCATTACCTATTCACACGAGGATATGGAAGCAAAGGACGAATTACGAAAACGCCTTGCCGTAATGGAACAACAAGACCAGTTAGTGACTTGGGATGACGGTCAGTTCACACCGGGTGACAAAGCACTTCAGGAAGACATTCTCAAAAAGGTTGCTGATTCGGACCTGCTTCTCTATCTCGTTTCTGCTGCAAGCCTTGCCTCTAAAAACTGCAATAAGGAATTAGCAGAAGCAATAAAGCAAGAAATGCAGGTTATTCCAATTATCCTTGAGCATTGCGATTGGTTAAAGCATCAACTGAATGATTTCCAAGCCTTCCCTGACAGAGGCATCCCCATTACCGAGTGGGAAGATAAAAGTGAGGGCTGGCAAAATGTGAGGGAGGGTATCCGAAAAGTCGTTGAAAGGATGCAGATTCAAGCAGATCCGTCATCCAAGATTTCTGAAAAAGAACTACATTCGGAATTGGCGTTTCAACACGGAAACATCCTAATGATGCTCGGACAATTGGATATGGCAATTAAGGCGTACTCCGATGCTATTGACCACAAACCCTGTAATGCAAATGCCTATAATAATCGCGGCGTTGCTTACACTGAAAAAGGCAAATTTGATAACGCTATAGAAGACTATAACATCACTATACAACTACGACCTGATGATGCTAATATCAATTACAATAAGCGTATCGTTTACACTAATAAAGGCGATTATGGTCTTGCTATTCAGGAAGTTCGTAAGATGATAGAACTGGATTTGGAATTTTCCCGAATTTATCACAATCGTGCGGCAGCTTACAGCAAAAAAGGTGAAGTTGAGCTTGCTATAAAAGACTATACTAAAGCAATAGAACTGTATCCAGATGCGCCCAATACTTATTACGATCGCGGCAATACTTACTACGAAAAAGGCGATTATGACCGTGCTATAGAAGATTACACCGAAGCGATAGAGTTAAATCCGAATTTATATGGTGCCTATATTAATCGTGGTAATGTTTATATCAGTAAGAACGATTATGACCGTGCCATCAGAGACCATACCAAAGCAATAGAACTAAATCCAAATTCTGCGAATGCTTACAATAACCGTGGAGTCGCCTATGGGGAAAAAGATGATGCTGCCCGTGCCATAGAAAACTATACCAAAGCAATAGAACTAAATCCAAATCATGATATAGCCTATTACAATCGTGGAATAGTGTGGTTGCACTTGCAAAAGTGGAACAAAGCAAAAGTTGACTTAACAACTGCCAAAGGTCTGGGTATGGACATTATTGCTGCGTTTCATAATTCTTACAGAGATGTTGAAACGTTTGAGCGGAGAGCAAACTTTAGGTTACCAGAAAACCTCGCGCTTTTGCTGACGCAGCGCCGGCGGGATCGTTATCCAAAGACGCAAAAATTATTAGATGCCGATGGTAACCCACTTGAATCTCCGAATGTGGTGAATTTGCTTTCGCAGCTTCGGAATGCTGGTATGCCTTTAGGCGAGTACGTCGAATCAAAACCCTCTTTCGGTATCAACACAGCACCGACTGAAGCGTTCGTTGTAGACAAAGCAACGCGGGATAAACTCATTGCTACTGACCCTTCATCTGCTGATATTTTGAAGCCGTTTTTGCACGGACAGGATATCAGACGTTGGCATGTTGACACACCGCAGCAGTGGTTAATCTTTACCCACCGTGGCATTGCAATAAACGACTATCCCGCAATCCTAAAACACTTGGAAAAATATCAAGAAACTCTAAGCAAACGAAAAGGCAAGCAGAGGTGGTATGAACTGCCGGTGTCTCTCGGTGATACAGACCGTTTTGCACAACCGAAACTGGTCTGTCCAGACACCTATAACCACCAGACTTTCGCTGTTGATACCGCTGGTTATTATTACGGCAAAACCGCCTACCTCATCCCAACTGAGGAAATGTGGCTCTGCGGTCTCCTCAATTCCCGTACTGTCGAGTGGTTTTATTCGCAGGTGTCAAACCAATTGACGATTGATCCACTTCGGGCGCGTAGTGGGTATATCCAACAGATTCCGATTCCCGATATAACGCCAGTCCACAAAGCACTCATCGCTAAAATCGTTGATTACCTGATCTATCTACAGCAGCAACCGGAGATAAACAGCAAGGATTTGAAGTATGCCCGCGACCGCATAATGCTCGGATACTTTGAGCGCGTTATTGATGGATTGGTTTATGAGGCTTACCTACCTGCGGAACTTCATAAGAGCGATAAAGTTTTCTTGCAACCGTTATTGGACGAAGGGTTGCCATCGATTGAGGAGATTCAGAATGATAAAATGTCCGCTTTCCGGGACATCTTTGAGGTGTTATATGACAGGATGCATCCAATCCGGCGTAACCTTTTCTTTTTGGACAGTGTAAAACTTGTTCGCGTCATTCAGGGGAAATTGTGAGAATTACCAACATTGAAATCAAAAACTTCAGAGCGTTCCGTGGTACCTATCATATAGGTCTGAACAAATCAGGAAAGAATTTATTGGTCTATGGTGAAAATGGGAGTGGAAAGTCGTCACTGTATCTGGCACTAAAATATTTTCTTGAATCTGGTGTAGATGAGGACGACAAAGACACCGACTTTGAAAACCATCAAAATATCTTTCTTCAAGACCCAGGTCATATCAAACTCTCTCTCCGCGCCGACCAGTGGTCAAGGGAAAATACCTATGAATGGTCACAGCGTATTATAGGTGAGACAAATGACGAGTTGATTACCGAGGCTTCAAAAGTAAAGGGGTTCCTTGACTATAAAGCACTGTTAGAAACACACTATCTCCATCGTGAAAACGATACCGTGAATTTGTTCGATTTGTTAGTTGAAGTGCTGCTGGCAAACACCATCAATCCGGTGAGAGAGCGAAGCCTTGCTGAGGATTGGAGTGCCATTCAGCCACCATTTCCCCGCAGAAACGCGAAAACCCAAATTACTGCTCTTGAAAGACAGATAGGTGTTTTCAATGACGAATTAACCAACAGATTAGCAGAACTGCGCCCAAAGGTGTCGGAGATTCTTAGAAGGTTTGGATATAAGGTCACGCTTGATTTAGATTTTCAGGGCGTTACATACAACCGAGATGAGAAAATGCTTGATAACCGAGAGATTTTCTTAAAGGTTGAATTCTTTGATACGGACATACCTTCACATCACCGTTTCCTAAACGAAGCAAAGTTGTCTGCGATTGCGATTGCGATCTATCTGTCGTCAGTTCTCTTGCAACCGGAAAGCGATCTAAAGATTCTCGCGCTGGATGACGTGCTAATAGGTTTAGACATGTCAAATCGCTTACCTGTCCTTAATATTCTAAAGGATTACTTTCCAGACCACCAGATCTTTTTGACGACTTACGATAAAGCATGGTATGAAATTGCCAAGCAACGCACAGATCAAAAAGATTGGGAATACGCTGAATT
>JAPPII010000087.1:578-3297 GCA_028820845.1 Candidatus Poribacteria bacterium | reverse complement strand
TTATACCATTTTCTCACATTTTAAACAAGTCAAAAACCCTTGTATTCACTGGGTTTATCGCGCTTTTTCAACCAATTTTTCAAATCCCAAAACTACTTATTGCGTTCTCTTTTGGTAATTTGGAATACAAGTTGTCACTTAATAGAATGCTACATAGGTAATAGAATGCTACATAGGACAAAAAAGAATTATGAAAACACCTGTTCCCCTTTTTGTTTTCACGACGACATGTCTTTTTCTCTTCACATTGCTTAGTTGTGGATTAGATACAGACGATGAAGATGTTGTTGAACCGGGGCCAGTTGAATTCAAAGCTGCGAGACCCGCAAGCGGTAGCATACTCCGTCCCGGAGAATCTATTATTGTGTATTTTTCAGCCCCTCCCGAAAATCTGACTGTGGAGCCTGGAACAGTGAGCGGATCCGGAATTAGGGTTACTATCACAGGTGCTTTCTCTCTGGGGAGCCTCACCGTAGAACTTACTTGGACAGATGGCACACAAACTTTAGAATATACAGTTATTCCGAAAGGCATGATACTGATTCGCGAAGGAAATTTCCAAATGGGAAGCGATTCAGAAATGGCTTCTGACGATGAGCAACCTATCCATAATGTTTTTGTGGATTCCTTCTTCATAGACGAGCATGAGGTAACAGTAGGCGAATATAAATCGTTTGTTGAAACAACCGGACATCAGGAACCTGACTGGCAAGAAATACTACCCTATGCTCCGACGGATCAACACCCGATTGTTTATGTCAGCTGGCATGATGCAATGGCTTATGCAATGTGGGTGGGGAAAAGGTTACCCACCGAAGCAGAATGGGAGAAAGCGGCACGTGGCGGTCTGATAGCAAAAACGTATCCCTGGGGAAACATATCGCCACAGGATAGCCGATGCAACTTCGCTGACCAAAACCTAACCCTGTATTGGTGGTCGGACAAAAACGCAGATGATGGATACGCATTTACTGCACCTGTCGGCAGCTATCCAGAAAACGACTACGGACTCTTTGATATGGCTGGCAATGTCTTGGAATGGTGTCTTGATAAGTACAATGCAGATTTTTATACGATTTCTCAAGAAGATAATCCGTTTTCAGGCACAAATACCGTGCATGAGATAAGCAAAAACTTTGAATCCGTTCAATCGAATAGAGTGTTACGGGGCGGTTCTTGGATCGTTACTGCCAACAATGTACGTAGTAGCACGCGCTTCTTTCTCCCGCCAGAAAGTAAGAGTAATACCGTTGGATTTCGATGTGCAGTCGGTTTACAATAGATTTTACAACACGGTTTCCGCGCTGACAAGAGGCAGCGGGTTTAACAAAATACGCTTTGTCTGGTTTGCATAAGGAGGCAGCCTCATGAACAGAAAATTATTATGGATCGGAACTGTATGCCTCATCACTTTTTTTAGCATTGTAGGTTTCACAGCTGCGCAAAATACGCGCCCGATAGTCCGACTCATCTACTTTCTTCCACTGGACCGCCGAGCACAACCAGACATTGACATAAAATTGGATACCCTCATAAAGGATATTCAGCAGTTCTACGCCAACCAGATGGAAGCACACGGATTTGGTAGAAAAACTTTTCAATTTGAAACGGATGCAGGTGGCAATGCAGTGGTCCATCATTTCATAGGACAGTTCACTGATGAACATTACAGTAATTTATCCTATACATGGAACATCTGGGAGGAAATTATTGATGATACGTTTGACCCATCAAAAAATATCTATCTCACTGTGATAGATATGAGCAGTTCTTGCCTTGACAGCGGCGATGGTGATTGTACGGGTGATAGAGTTGCTGGTCGCGGCGGAGCTATCGGAAGCGGTGGCGGACTGGCACTTATCCCCGCACATAATCTTAATAGCGTTCAGTTGGCAGCACATGAACTGGGGCACGCCTGCGGCTTGTTTCATGATTATGCTACCAGCAACTCTAAGCAAATTTCGATATTTACAAGAGATCAGATGCTCAACTCATTTTGTGCTGCGGAGTGGTTAAATGCCCATCGTGCTTTCAATCCTGAACGTCAGTTTGAACCGGATGTGTATCCAGAGTTTATAATGCACCCGCCGAGTCTCGCCGCTCCACCCAATGTCATCCGGCTCCGCTTTGAAATAAACGATCCTAATGGCATACATAAAGTGCGGCTGTTGGCTCCGATGCCGGTATATTCTGCGTATTTCTCATTGCTTGGTTGTCAGTCTTTAAATGGAAATATATCGGGTACCGTCGAATTCGTCACCAACGATTTGACCCCAAAAACAGGATCGGTATCGTTATCCGCAATTGATGTACTTGGAAACATGAGAGGTCAGTCATTTCCAATAGATATTACCTCCATAATACCGCCTCCCGAAGCTCTATCAATCCCAGACCCACATTTAGCGGCGGCTGTGCAGCGACAGATTGGAAATGCCCTGACGACTCACGCTATCCTGAACTTGCAGAGACTTAACGCACCCAACAGCGGGATAACAGATCTGACAGGACTTGAACATGCACACAACCTGATGGTATTATACCTTGATGATAGAAATGCCGAAAATAATACAACATTGGATATGTCACCGCTGTCAGGATTGAAAAACTTGACGACGCTGTATCTTTCGGACAATAACATTACTGATATTTCCGCACTCTCAGAGATGAAAAACTTGACGACGCTGTATCTTTCGGACAATAACATTACTGATATTTCCGC
>JAPPII010000087.1:0-478 GCA_028820845.1 Candidatus Poribacteria bacterium | reverse complement strand
ACTCTCAGAGATGAAAAACCTGAGGTATCTCAATCTTTCGGACAATAACATTACTGATATTTCCACACTCTCAGAGATGAAAAACTTGACGACGCTGTATCTTTCGGACAATGACATTACTGATATTTCCACACTCTCAGAGATGAAAAACTTGCCGATGCTGTATCTTTCGGACAATAACATTACTGATATTTCCGCACTCTCAGGGTTGAAAAACCTGAGGTATCTCAATCTTTCGGGCAATAACATTACCGATATTTCCGCACTCTCAGAGATGAAAAACTTGACGACGCTGTATCTTATGAGCAGTAACATTACCGATATTTCCGCACTCTCAGGGTTGAAAAACCTGAGGTATCTCAATCTTTGGCGCAATAACATTACCGATATTTCCGCACTCTCAGGGTTGAAAAACCTGAGGTATCTAGGTAGTGTTTACATTGTGTAAGTTATTGACATTTTTGTTAGGTTTTGGTAG
>JAPPII010000086.1 GCA_028820845.1 Candidatus Poribacteria bacterium | reverse complement strand
CTTGGCTATGCTAGGTGGGGAGGTAGCGGTGCCCTGTATCTGCAATCCGCTAAAGCAGAACTGAACCCCCGGTATGCGGCCTGTTTCTGTGGGGCCTGTCCCACGCACGTGGTGTTGAGGGTTGGGTCTTGAGCAACGAGTGCTTGTTGAACCCCGTCAGGTCCGGAAGGAAGCAGCGGTAGATAAGTGGCTCGTGTGACGCAAGGGTGCCTGACCTGAGCTAACGACATGGGAAACGCTCGGAGAAGCTTGTCAACTCTGGGTGCATAGTCATTTTTTTCTGCGATAAAAACTTTTCAGGATCCAGGGGCGGCTGGACTTAACCAAAAACCCAGATTCATGCCCTAAGGCATGAATACCGTTGATTTGAAGCCCACACGGGAGACCTCATACCGTTGATTCTGATTTGTAAAACAAAATTGTGAGTGAGTAGTGAACAATTTGTCTTAGCTTTACATTGTGGAGCGGTGACCCGATTTAATAAGTAAAAAAATGGCTTACGAGGTACTCGCCCAAAAATGGCGTCCCCAAAACTTCAGTGATGTTGTTGGACAGGAGCACGTTACAAAGACGCTGAAAAACCAGATTTTGTCCGAGCGCGTCGGACATGCCTATCTTTTCTGGGGTCCGCGCGGCACAGGAAAGACAACGGTTGCTCGTATTTTTGCCAAAGCCGTCAACTGTCCTAACCGTCTGCAAGAAACGGAATTTGACTCCACCACCACCGCTGAACCTTGCAACCAATGTGAATTTTGCAATGACATCTCGCATAGTAGATCCCTTGACGTATTCGAGATGGATGCTGCCTCTAATCGCGGCATTGATACCATTCGAGACCTTCGCGAAAACGTTAAACTCTCCCCTGCTACTTGCACCTATAAAATCTATATCATAGATGAAGCGCACATGCTCTCGCCGGAAGCATTTAATGCCTTGCTTAAAACGCTTGAGGAACCACCACCACATGTCATCTTCATCATGGCGACCACTGAACATGCCAAAATTCCCAAGACAATCAGTTCGCGCTGCCAAGATTTTGATTTCCGGCACTTAGAAGACGAAAAAATCATTGAACGTCTGCAGTTGATTGCTAATGCGGAAGAGGTCTCGGCGGATGCCGATGTCCTTGCACTCATCACCCGACAATCTGAAGGATGTCTGCGAGACGCTGAAAACCTATTAGAACGCCTCATCGCTTCGACTGGAAAGGATTTGACGATCGAGGCTGTTGAACAAACCATTGGACTCGGATCCAGCTCTCTCCTTCGCGATCTTGCCGCAGCAATTATAGAAAGACACCTCGCAAAAGGATTGAAGACGCTGAACAACCTAACGAAGCAAGGCACCGATTTATCGAAATGTCTTGATCATCTCATCAGCCATTTTCGGGATCTTCGACTCTTGGCGATTGATGATAGCCTGAGTGAACTGCTTCAAAGTCCCCAATCGGATCTCCCTGAACTCAAACAGCAGGCTGAACAGATGTCAGTCAATCGACTATCGCGAATTATTAGAATTTTGATGCACACCAGTCGCGATATCAAGCAGTACGGGTACCCCCAACTGCAATTAGAGGCTGCGTTTATTCAACTTAATTCGCTTGAAGAAGGTGTACATCTTGAAGAGATTGTTAGTAAACTATCGACATTAGAGCGGAAATTCGATGAGGTCGGGATTTCAGCAATACAGAAAATGCCGCCCCAGCAATCTCTATTTTCGAGCGAAAATCCAACGAGTACACGAGCTACATCCAACCAACTTCCTTTCCCTACAAGGCAAGAGACTTCTTCCCCAAACCCATCTGATTTGGCAAAGGAAGCGACAGGTAAACAGTACGACAAACAAGCCTCAACTTCCCCTGCACCGACACCAAATAGGTCAACCTCTTCTGATGTTTGTTCACTGACAGAACTGCCTTCGTTTTGGGAGGAGATCAGATCCAACCTTCCAATGCGGATCAGTCGTGGCTTATTGGCGGAATCCGTCCTATCTGTGAACGCTACAGACGTGGTTGAAATCGCGTGTTTGCCTTCATCTCTCCCCATAATTATGGAAGACGACAAAAAAATTATAACTGAGGCACTCACGCACGCTGTCGGCGAACCTGTAAAAATTGAGTGGGTTGTTTTAGATACTGTTCCATCTGAACCAGCAAAATCTGAGAACACGCCCGAAGAGACGAATCAGAAAACTCCACTCATGCGGAGGGTTGAAGCTGAGGACGACCCACAACTCAAAACAGCACTTACGCTCTTTGAGGCTACGGTTTTGGAAACCCAATAATCGCGTCTTTCCTAATGGGAAAGACGTATTCTTATAAGGAAATTTCTATTGTACTCAGCATTTTTGTAACAAGTCAATCACTTATGCGTATACGATTATAAAATTGTTTAGAGGCAGGATAAAAAAATTATGAAGATGAATGACCTGATGAAACAGGCACAGCAGATGCAGAAACGGATGCTGGAAATCCGAGAAGAACTTGCAAACCGAACCGTCGAAGCAACCGTCGGCGGCGGTATGGTAACTGCTGTTGTCAATGGACAACAGGAAATTGTTTCACTCCATATTACACCGGAAGTTGTTGATCCGGACGATACTGAAATGCTTGAAGACTTGGTTGTTGCTGCTATCAACGAAGCACTGCAACAATCACAAGAATTGATGTCCTCAGAAATGAGCAAATTGACCGGTGGACTTAAAATTCCAGGGCTACCCTAACCAGAATTGTTATCAACTGATTATTAGCAAAAGCGCGTTGTCTGTACCGAAAAATCTTCACAATCTATGCGCAGGATTGATAGTTAACCGCTGATGGCTGACAACCGATAATCAAGAATTCATGCAAGAATATCCTAAACCGCTGGCGAAACTTATCTCAGAGCTCCAGAAACTCCCTACGATTGGACAGAAAACAGCACAGCGCTTAGCGTTCTTTATGCTGAAGCTACCTGATACCGAGACTGCCCAAATCGCAGAAGCTATCGCACAAGTAAAGAAACTGTTATGTTACTGTGACATCTGTGGTGCTATTACTGATACCGATCCGTGCTACATCTGTACAAATCCACGCCGCGATCAACAAGTCATCTGCGTTGTTGAAGAGTCTGATGACCTGTGGGCAATTGAGCGAACTAATGGTTATAAGGGGCTTTATCATGTCTTAGGTGGTGTTTTATCACCATTGGATGGGACTGGACCCGATGAACTCGGAATAAATAAACTCTTTCAACGCATTAAGCAACCTGCTGCTGGGGCAAAACCTGTTCAGGAGGTAATACTCGCCACAAATTGGACCACCGAAGGACAGGCAACGGCACTCTATCTTACGCAGCACTTAGAGATGTTTAAAGTCGATGTCACTCGTATTGCCTATGGTATTCCTGTTGGTGGTGATTTGGAATATATTGACGAGGTAACCCTCGCGAAGGCACTCGAAGGCAGGCGGAGAGCTTAGATGAGAAAACAATTGTTCGTATTTGTAGCACTCTTGATAGCAGTCAGCAGTCAGCAGTCAGCGGTCAGTAAAGAAGACGTTCTGATAGAAAACAACACACAGGCTGCTCCAAAGGAGTTGCCGATAACTGATAACCGACAGCCGATAGCTATCTTTGATGCACAACGGGCTTTCGCAATATTAGAGAAACAGTGCGAATTTGGACCGCGACCGCCGGGTTCAATAGCACACCGTCAAACGCAAAGTTATTTGTTCGCTGAACTTCAAAAATATGCGAATAACGTAGAACTTCAGCCATGTCAATACGAGGTAGATGGTGTAACGCTCCGACTCAATAATATCTTAGCGGAGTTTGGACCGAAAGCCGAAGCCATCCCGTCTGTTACTGGGGTAGAACCGATTGGAGAGACGCTTCTACTCGCTGCACATTGGGACACACGTCCCATCGCTGACCGAGATCCAAAGATAGAAAATCAACATAAGCCGATTCTCGGTGCTAACGATGGAGCCTCTGGGGTTGCGGTACTTCTTGAGATCGCGAGAGTTCTCAGTCTACATCCACCACCGCGTCGAATTGTTATTGTGCTTTTCGATGGTGAAGATTACGGTAGATCCGTTGACGACATGTTCATCGGTTCTCGCTTTTTCGCACAAAATCTTGGAAAATGGAGACCTGATTACGGTATACTATTGGATATGGTGGGAGACAAGGATTTGAGTCTTCCAATAGAGCGTTACTCTTGGGAAGCAAATCGTGAGTTCACCCAAGCAATCTGGGATCGAGCATCAACCCTTGGTTTAGCGCCTTTCCAGCAACGCTTAGGGGCAGCGATTTTGGACGATCACGTTCCACTCATCAAAGTGGGGATTCCAATGGTGAATATCATTGATTTCACCTACCCATATTGGCATACCGTTGAAGACACAGTGGACAAATGTAGTGCAAAAAGCCTTGAAGTCGTTGCCACGCTTGTTATCAGTATCATTTATGATGGACTCTAATTATGGTAAACCAGAAAAATAAATGAACATTTTACCCCGGCCCGGTAACCACGAAAAGATATGAACACTTATCAAAAGCATTATGATGTTATTGTAGTCGGAGCAGGGCATGCCGGTTGTGAGGCTGCACTTGCTGCTGCGCGGATGGGTTGTGAAACACTCATCGTTACTATCAATCTTGATACAATTGCGAAAATGTCTTGTAATCCCGCCATCGGTGGGCTTGCTAAGGGGCATCTTGTTAAAGAGATAGACGCGCTCGGCGGCGAGATGGCAAAAAATATTGACAAAACCGGCATTCAATTCCGCCGTCTCAATACCAAAAAGGGACCGGCTGTTAGGTCGAGTCGAGCACAAGCAGATAAGAAGGCGTACCAAGATGAAATGAAGCGCGTCTTGGAGGCACAAGAACGACTTGATATCAAACAGGTATTGGTTGAAGAACTCCTTATTGAAAATGGGAAGTGTATTGGCATTTTAAGTCAGACCCGGACTGCTTATTTGGGCGAAACTGTAATTCTCACAACCGGGACTTTCCTGAAAGGCATAATTCATATTGGTGATGTTTCCTATAGTGCCGGTAGAGCTGGTGAGTCCTCTGCTGAGAAACTCTCGGAAAGTTTTTTGAACCTCGGTTTTGAGATTGGTAGGCTCAAAACGGGGACACCCCCGCGCGTCAACGCCCATACAATTGACTTCAGCCAAATGGAAATCCAACCCGGCGATGAAGATCCACTCCCCTTCTCTTTCACAACTGAACGCATTACCCAGTCGCAGCTGCCCTGTTATCTGACTTACACAAACGAGAATACGCACGCTATCATTCGTGAAAATCTCCATCGGTCTGCGATGTACAGCGGTCGCATCGTTGGTATCGGTCCCCGCTATTGTCCGTCAATTGAAGATAAGGTAGTCCGATTCGCCGAAAAAACTGGACACCAAGTTTTCGTTGAACCGGAGGGGAGGGATACGGATGAGATTTATCTGAACGGGATTTCTGCAAGTCTACCAGAAGATGTGCAGGTCGAGATGGTGCATAGCATCAAGGGGTTAGAGAACGCCGAAATTATGCGCTTCGGATACGCCGTGGAGTACGACTTTGCTCCAGCGACCCAACTGCAGCCAACGCTTGAGACGAAACGCGTACCTCGACTCTATTTCGCAGGACAACTCAATGGCACCACGGGGTACGAGGAAGCCGCCGCACAAGGACTTATGGCAGGAATCAACGCAGCACTAAAAGTCAAAGGTGAAAAACCTCTTATCCTTGACAGAGCCCAAGCCTATGTAGCTGTACTTATTGACGATCTTGTTACCTTGGATATTCGTGAACCTTACCGCATGTTCACGTCGCGCGCCGAGTACAGACTGACCTTGCGGGAAGACAACGCCGATCTAAGACTCACTGAAATGGGTAAACGAATTGGGCTTGTTGATGACAACAGATACCGTCAATTTCAAAAGAAAGCCGAAAATATTCAAACAGAATTAAAACGCTTGCACGAAACTGTTCTCAAACCAGCGGAACCGCCTCTTATTGGAGAAGGACAGGTTGTGCCTGCTGACAGTTGGGCAACTATAGTCAAAACTGGTGAATTAAAGCAACCCACATCTTTGGCGGAACTGTTGAGACGACCTCAACTTCATTACGAAGATATAAGTCAAATTATACCATCGCCTGAGATTTTGTCGGAAGCCGTGAAGGAGCAGGTGGAGATTCAAATTAAATACGATGGCTACATTCAGCGACAGCAGCGACAAATTCACCAATTCAAAAAGATGGAAAACTTCCGGATACCCGATACATTTGACTATGATGAGGTTCCCGGATTAAAGGCGGAAGCACGTGAAAAACTGATGAAAATTCGACCTGCTTCTATTGGACAAGCCTCGCGGTTGCCCGGTGTTTCGCCTGCGGATGTTTCAATATTGATGGTTATCCTTCATCAACACAACGCAACGTAGCGAACCGCGAATAGCAAACAGCAAAGAGGACGTTCGGTCACGCTGCGCGTCTTTGCTAATTGCTAAAAGCCAATAGCCAATAGCGATAAAGCAATTGATAAATTACAAACAGCACTTAAAACAGACGTTTAATCGCTACGGATTTCCGCTGACAACGCGTCAGGTCGCACAATTTACGCAGTATCGCGATGAATTACTTCGGTGGAATGCCCGTATAAATCTGACGGCGATTACGGATGATGACGAAATTATTCATAAACACTTTCTCGACTCGCTAAGTGTCTTGGAATATATCACACTCAGAGATGGAGATTCTGTTATTGATGTGGGAACGGGTGCCGGATTTCCAGGCGTTGTTCTAAAAATCTATGTCCCGGAGGTCCGGTTAGCACTTATTGAAGCCTCAGAAAAGAAGGCGAGTTTTCTAAAATTTATCGTTTCCCAATTGCGGTTGCATCAAGCAGAGAACGTCGCCATACTTGCCGAACGTGCCGAGGTTTGTGCCCAACAGCCTGCACACATTGGGGCATACGATTGGGTTTTCACTCGTTACGTTGCTACCCTCGCGGATTCAGCCGATTTTTGCTTACCGTTGCTGAAACAAAATGGAAAGTGGATAGCCTATAAGTCTGGCGTGGAGACAATCAAAACTGAAATTGACAAAAGCGCAATGCGTCTAAATACGCTCGGTGGAGCGGTTGAAACTGTCCTTACAAACGCAAAGTTCAATCGAAGTTATATTGTAATGCGCCGTGTGAAAGTGTGAGGCGTGCAAATTTCGCGTAATAGGACGAAGGCAATGCTTTTAAAAGTACAATACCTCAAATAAGAAAACTAAGGAAAACCCTATGAATTTTGACACAACGATTGCAGAAAAAAATATCTCTATTCTTCATGTAGAGGGAAAGATTCTTGGAAATGCCGCTGATGTATTTCGCAGAGAGATGGAACAGCAACTTCAAGCAGCAGAGGATAAATTAATTGTTGATTTGATGAATGTTCCTTTGATTGACAGCAGCGCGTTGGGAGCGATTGTACTTACGTTGAAATACTGTCAGGAATCGGGTGGTAAATTAGTTTTGCTCAATCCACAGAAGGCCGTTCGGGAAGTCTTGGAAGTGACGCAGCTCGCAACCGTTATTGAGATTTATGATACGGAGGAGAGCGCAAGTGCCGCTTTGATGTAGCAGTGCCAAAAATGTGCCTACAAGAATTCCCGTGGTAACACGGGAGGCAAAGCCCTATGGAGCGTTCTCGATTTAAGATAGGTTTACGCGGTCAACAGATCGTTTTATTTTTGTTAGTTGCGTTGATGCCGCTATTTGCTGTTTCATTGGTTATAAAAGTTATTGGCGAGAATGCTCTCAAAGACAGTGTTGGAGAGAGCCTCGTACTCCTCGCACAGGAAAAACTGGCTCGCGCCGATAAGGCTATCTCTCAAAGAATCGCCAATATTCAAGCCGAACTTCCCAACATCCAACCGGCAGTCGCACGGTCAAATACTGCCGATGGGCAGCAATCGGTGTTTTTCAGCGTATGGGCACGCCTCGAAGATAGTATCCGCTTGCTTGAGACTTATGCGGGTTATAAAACTGAGGTGACCATTGCCAATGCTTCGGGATATGTGCTTCGCTCGAACGATCAACAATTGGATTACGACACAAAAAAGGAACTGCCATATACCGTAAAAGACAAGAAATGGTGGCAAAGTGCTTACAACAACGGAATCGGTTACCAATTCGTGGAAGATGTCGTTTATGACGACGTGCGCGGGATATACCTGCTGCCAGTCGCACTCCCGATACGTACATCTACCAAAACTTCTTCTGTTCTACAAGAAAGCAATACAATAGGCGTGCTCAGAACGATTTTGTTGCTACCTGAGCTTACCAGTTTAGTCGGATCACAACACGATCTCGCTGGAACATATACCTTTTTAACAAACGGCTCTGGGAAAATTATTGCAGCGTCACCTCATAGCGGATATCGTATCGGGAGTTACATAGACATGAATGATGCTGTAGAGGAGGCGATTATTGAGGCAAAAAAAGGTATCCATGGTAAGTACTATGACTATGAGTCGCACGGTGAAGAGGATGCATTCGATGAACAACGCGTCTACGGTTGGGCACGAACTCGACCTGTAACTAACGAATCTTGGAAGACGCAACAAAACTTTAGCAATTGGATGCTCTTTATTTCACGTCCAACCTCTTCTGCTTACACCGGGGTCGTTAAGCTGAACAGATACATTTTTTACGTTACTATTGCCTCAAGTGGCATCGTTGTAATTATTGCGTGCTGGGCTGCCCAACGTATAGCAAGACCGATATTGGAAGTCGCACAGGCAGCCGACAGCATTGGACAGGGCGAATTTGACAGTGAAATTCTCGTTGAGAGTGATGATGAAGTCGGGGTCCTCGCTGAAAAATTCAATGAGATGCGCCGAAATCTCAAAACGGCGGTTGATAAACTCAGGCAGGAAGAAAAAAAACTTACCACTATTGTTGAGAACCTCGGTGAGGGGCTTGTTGTTGTTGAACCCGGTGGACGCGTGCTATACGTCAATCCTGTAGCTGAACGGCTTTTAGATCTCGGACGGACTGCTGGTTATCAGAATTTTATCACTATTGACACTAAGACGGGCACCATTTCTTGGACAAAACGAGTGGTTGGGGAAGCATCTACGACGGCAGATACAAAAACCGTTGATCTGAAAGTGTTGTCTGCCTCACGACGGGAAATGGAACAGCACCAAACGATGATTGCCGAAATCGGGGTTGGTGGAAATCGCACGGATGATGAGGCGCGAGTGCTTCGCATTATAGCAAGCCAGTTCGCTGATGAGAGAAATAACGTCGCAGGGGTGGTTTACGTCTTCGATGACATCACGCATGAACATGAAATAGAGCAGATGAAGTCGGAGTTTGTTTCCTTGGTTTCACACGAATTACGGACACCACTCACCTCTATCGTCGGATTTATTTCGCTGATACTTGATGGAAAAACTGGAAAAATAAATCAAAAACAGTATGAAAGTCTGAGTCGCGCACACCGACAATCTAAACGACTCGCTGCGCTTATTAATGATTTACTTGATGTCTCCCGAATTGAAGCTGGACGCATTGAGATGAAACAGGAGCAAGTGCAGATAGATTGGATTGCTGAAAGAAGGATCGAAGAACTTCGACCCCAAGCAGATGAAAAGGCTCTCCGTTTGTTGTTGGATGCTGAACTCAGTCTACCCATATTAATTGGTGACGCAGATCGGATCGGACAAGTCTTTATTAATCTCATAGGAAACGCAATTAAATTTACACCCGACGGTGGAAAAGTGACAGTGAGGATATCGAAATCGCGGCAGAATGGGAATCCGGTGAATGGTGTTTACGTTGAAGTAATTGACACGGGACTCGGGATCCCGACTGAAGAACGAGAGAGGGTTTTTGATAAATTCCAGCAACTCAGAAGTACGCGAACCCAACACCAAGGCGGTACTGGGTTGGGACTCTCAATAGCATCTGGAATAATTGAAGCGCACGGTGGAAGAATATGGGTGGAGGCGGGCGATAACGGGCAAGGCTGTAATTTTCAGTTTTTTATTCCGATCGGACAAAAAGAAAATGGCTGAAACGATTTTGGTTGTTGATGATGATCTGGATATCCTTGAACTCCTCAGGATGAATTTAGAGCCAGATGGGTACGAGGTACGCACGGCAAGTGATGGCAAGCAGGCTGTGGAAACTGCCATTCTTGATCCGCCGGATCTCATCTTACTTGATGTCATGATGCCGCATAAAGATGGCTTTCAGGTCATTGAAGAACTTAAAAATATAGAGGAGACAAAGACCGTTCCGGTCATTCTGCTCACTGCGCGCGGACAAACGGAAGACAAAGTTCAGGGGCTTGATGCCGGGGCTGATGATTACATCACCAAACCCTTTGACCTCCGAGAGGTAACCGCACGGGTTAAGGCGGTGCTTGGAAGAACACGGCCCATCAAATATATAAACCCTCTCATGAGCGCAATGGGATCTGGGTTCAACGAGGCTGGCGTTCAACAACTCGCTGGACATCTGCAGGCTGCTGCTGCTATTCAGAAAAAATTGTTGCCAGAACAAGCCCCCAGTTTTCAAGGGTTTGACATCGGAATGCTGCTCCAGAGTTCCATGTCTGTTTCTGGAGATTTCTATGATTTCATTCCGCTCAGTGAAACACGGGTCGGAATCGTCCTCGGTGATGTGAAAGGGAACGGAATTCCAGCTGCACTTTTAATGGTGATGATCCGAACGGCACTACGTTTGCTCTGTCGTGAAGAGGATGATCCTGCTTCAATTCTTAAACGGATTAACGATTTAGTCGTCCGCGACACGGATGCGACCCTCTTCGCGACGATGATCTACGGCGTAATGGACACTGTGACTTCCACTTTCACGTATTCAAATGGTGGACACTGCTATCCATTGCACCGGAAAAAGACGGGTGTGATAGATGTTTTAAAAACGGGCAGTATGTTGGTTGGCGCATTTGAAGAGGCGACTTTTGCCAGCAATACCTGCCTGTTAACACCGGGCGATATTGTCGTTTTCTATACAGATGGCATCACTGAGACGAATGCTGGGGATGGCTTGGACCTGGACGAAAATGAAAACGTATTGGTAGGTTCGGAAGAAGTTAAAGGACATCAAAATGCAACACCGCTGGATGTGTTCTATGGTCAGGATAGGCTGGCTGGCTGCATTTCCAAAAACGCCGTATTGTCTGCATCGGCGTTGTGTGAAGCAATTGTTGAGGACTTGGCACGCTTTAGTGGCAGTACACAGACGCATGATGACAGAGCTTTGGTCGTTATCAAACGCGATACGTAAATTAGTAAAGCGCGCACAACGGTGCTGCGCGTATAATATGCTTTTGGCGTGATGAATATTATTCGATTATTCTATGAATTGAATTCGGTTTCCTAATCTGAGATATCGGCAAACGCAGTATCTTTTTTATCTGCAACCGAGAAATTATTAAGTCAAATTCTAAAACTTCATCAAGCTAAAATTCAAATCAAAATAACAAAAGACGGGCTTCTTCTCAAAACCTGTCTTGTAGGGCTCTTGGCAAAGGTCCAATCCCGTAAAAAAGGAGCTTCAAACGTGGGCGAGAGAACTGAACAGGTTATTACGCTTTCTCTCCCAAGCTCAATGCAACATGTTTACCTGCTTGATGTTGTTGTCAGCGAGATCTTAAAAGAGATGGGTTTCGGTGAGGACATCCAGGAGCAGATTAACCTTGCTGTCATTGAAGCGGGTACAAACGCAATCAAACACGGCAATAAAGAGGATCTGGGCAAAAAGGCTACTTTTCAGTTCATTCTTGCTGAGGATAGACTAACCATTGTCATTGAGGACGAGGGTGAAGGGTTCACGCGTCAAACGGTCGCAGATCCACTGGACCCGGAAAATTTGCTTAAAAGCAGTGGGAGAGGACTTTTTCTAATGGAAGCCTGCATGGATTCGGTAAATTATGAAGCCAACGGCACAATTATCAAAATGGTCAAATATAAGCAGACTCCTAATCCATAACAATTTTTTAAGGAATTCCTATGCAAGTCAACCTTCGACACAAAGGCAGTATTACAATTCTGGATATCGCAGGAAAAGTTATTGGCGCCGATGCCTTAGCTCTAAAAAAAATCATTGAGGAGCAGGTTCAGATTGCTGATAACCCTGCGGAACCCCGAGAACATCTCAACCTGATTTTGAACTTGGAACGCGTCCAGATGATGGATAGTTCTGGCTTAGGTGTGCTTGTCTCTGTCCATACTTCTGTCCGACGAACTAATGGACAGGTGGTCCTCCTTAATCTCGGTGGGAACGTCAGAAGTCTCATCGTTATGGCAAAACTGATGACAATTTTCGACTGTTATGATTCGGAAGCAGAAGCGATAGCAGGAATTATGAAGTCTTAAAGACACGTTCCTAAAACAAATCTCGGAGTAGACGAAAAATGGAAGCGCGTATCTCTAACGACACAGAACAGGGCGTTAACTTATGGTATAAGTGTACCAGATGTCAAGAGTTCGCTTTTAGAGGTGAACTTGAACGGAATCTTTATACCTGTTCATATTGTGGTGCCCTGTTCCCTCTACTTGCTGAAAAACGAGTTGCGTACCTGCTTGATGATTCTTCGGCAATGGAAATTGAGTCTACCAATGCCTTCGGACTCGCCGTTGAGGGAACAATTTCAGACCATCCTGTCTGTCTTTTCATCGTAGATATTGACGTAATTCCTACAGAAATTGATGTTTCCCTCCTTCTCACTACTATTGAGAAAGGTCTACAAAAACGGATTCCGCTTATTACAATTGTCGCCTGCCAACCGGAAGGGTCGGCGGGTGCTTCTACCGGAATCACCTATTTGACAATGCAGATGGAACGATTGGCAGATGCATCGCTACCTCACATCACTGTTTTAACTGAAACAGAAGTATATCCGCTTGCAACGTATCTCCCGCTTGGAGAATTGGTGATTGCCGAGGGAAGTATACCCCTTCAGAAACGAACATCTCCGAATCTACAACCGGCGCTACACGCACCCGAGGAGCAACTTTTGACGCAGGCACCCGCATCGGATATAGCGGTGAAACCTGACATAAGCGTTGATTGCTATGTCCGGCGCGCCGATCTACCTGATGTGTTGGGACGATTTTTGAAATTTTTTTCCCAGTGATTAGCGGTCAGGCGTTCGCTACGAAACCGGAAGCCATTGTCAGCAGTTAGTCAAGAGGTCTTCTGTAACAATCTACTGGAGATGCTATGAAACGAGACGCTTTGATGGATAGTCCAAGTACTCCAAACACCCTCGGAAGTAGACATAAGCATATTTCTGCTGCGAAACAGAAGTTTGAGGCTATCTTCGGTGCTTCACCAAGGTGCGTTGTATCTGCCCCAGGTAGGGTGAACCTAATCGGTGAACATACGGATTATAACGACGGTTATGTGTTTCCAGTCGCGATTGATAAATATATCCATATCGCTATGCGTGCACGGACTGACCGGCGTGCTGTTTTACACGCGTTAGATGTCAATGAATCCTTTGAACTGAATCTTGATGCCCTCCGTCCGGTTCCACCGAAGGCACCGACTTGGAGTTACTACTTAATAGGGGTCGCGTCCCTTCTACAAGAATCTGGCAATAAAATTGCTGGAATTGATGCCGTTATCATCGGAGACGTTCCTATTGGGGCAGGATTAAGTTCTTCGGCTGCCCTGTCAGTGTCCGCCGCGCTTGCTTTTTTAACCAGTGCTATACCGCAGTCTTCCCCAAACGCTGCAGTGTCAGAAGCGCGCAAGAAAGAACTTGCTGCAGTGTGCCAGCGCGTGGAGCACGAATTTGTTGGCGTTAATTGTGGTATCATGGATCAGACCATCTCGCTCTTAGGTCGGGCGGATCATGGACTGTTTCTTGATTGTCGTTCACTTGCGTATGAGCATGTACCCCTCAATTTAGGGGCGCATTGCATTGCTATTTGCAACACTAAGGTCAAACGGGAACTTGCTGCTTCTGAATATAATAAACGGCGAGCAGAATGTGAAAGAGGCGTTGACATCTTGAGCCAGTGGCTACCCGGTATATCTTCTCTTCGCGACATTACCCTGTCTGACTTCAAGAAACGTGAAGGAAAGTTACCCGCGCTAACACAAAAAAGATGTGGATACGTTATTGAGGAAAACACGCGTGTACTTGATGCCGTCTCTACGCTCAAGGCACGGAACCAGCAAACATCCGAAAAGGTAGATGATCCACTCATAGCGTTCGGTAAGTTAATGAACGCCTCACACAAAGGACTACGCGATGATTACGCAGTTAGCTGCAGAGAATTAGATCTCCTTACGGACATCGCCCGTGATGTTGAAGGCGTAATTGGAACCCGAATGACGGGCGCAGGGTTTGGGGGGTGTACGGTCAGTATTCTTCATAGAGACGCTTTAGAGACCTTTCGTACCCGTATAACAACAGAATACCGCAAACAGACTGGCATTGAACCTGAAATTTACCTCTGTAATATTAGCAATGGCGCGCAAGTCTTTAACTATTAGCCTTCTGCGGTTGTTTCGGATCAGGATTTGCAGAATTAGCAGATTTTTTCAGGACTATATAGATTGGAAGCGATAAATGGGTATCAAATACCCTAAAGCAGACACTGGATATAGTATTGGTGTTGATTTAGGAGGAACTGACATTAAGGCTGGATTGGTCTCATCGGACGGTGATGTCTCTTGTCGCGTGGTCCTTCCAACAGATGTAAACGTAGGTGGACCCAAAATCGTGGCAGCTCGAATTGCAGAAACCGTTCGTCAAGTCCTTGTAAAATCGGAGCGAACCGCGAACCGCGAACCGCGAACCGCGAACCGCGAAATTGCAGTCGGATTAGGGGCACCAGGGCTTATCATCGCTGAAACAGGGGTCATCCACTTTTCTCCTAACTTTCCCGGTTGGAGTGATATTCCACTCGTCGATTATGTGAACACGGAGCTGGTAAAGTTACGCGGCGTAGCGCACAACTCAGAAGCACACACGAATGGCAACAAATACGAACCCGTGCTAAAAGGCATGGACAACGATGTGAACGTTATGACCTTGGGTGAGCTGCTTCACGGTGCTGGGGTTGGGTATAAAAGTATCGTCGCGTTGACACTCGGCACAGGTGTGGGCGGTGGGGTTGTGATTGATGGACGCGTTTACCACGGAAGCCAAAATACTGCTGGAGAATTGGGGCATACGGTTGTTGAACCTAATGGACGTTACTGCGGTTGTGGCAATCAGGGCTGTCTGGAGGCTTATGCTGGGGCGAAAAATATTGTTGAGCGTACCCAAGAGAAGATAGAAACAGGGCGCGATACGGTTCTAACGGCTCTAACAACAGATGGCATCCCACTGACACCTCGGAGAATAGCGGCGGCAGCACAAGCAGGTGATCAACTCGCAATTGAGATCTTTGCCGAAACGGGACGTTACATAGGTATCGCACTCACATCCATAGCACATATCCTCAACCCACAAATCGCCGTCATCGGTGGTGGCATTGCGGAAGCTGGTGAAGGGCTGCTTTTTGAACCTATTCGTACCGAGCTGTCTAAACGTGCTATGGATATCCCTGCACGAATGAAAATTGTAAAAGCGCACCTCGGAAATAATGCGGGTATCGTCGGAGCCGCGATGCTTGCCCTCAATGGAGAAAACAATGAAGAATAAGATACATTGGTTAAAAACTTTCCCCTTCTTGCAAGACCCGCTACCTGAAAATCGTGGACAGGTGGAAGATACACATCTGTCTCGAAGGTCTGTCTTGCAAATCTTAGGGGGCCTCTGTTTGTCATTTACGCCTCTGGGCTGCTCAAAAGTGCCGGAAGTCCCGGATTTCATCAAAGACACATTTCAACCTGAAATGATTGTCCCTGTGTTCGACCCAGATGCCGTTATCATGCCACAGACAGGCACTGTCGTTTATGTCAAAAACGGCGTAACAGCTATGGCACTTCCCCTCAACAACGTGAAGGCGGTTGATGCGTTTGCTATCTTTATCTATAACGGCACGGACTACTGGATTTCCTTCAAAAGAAAAGATTGCCAGATGCTCGATGGCACCGGAAATGTTACTAAACCCATTGACAAATCACAGGAATCCTTTTATCTAAAAAAGAATTTCAGGCCGGAATTGCCGCCGGAATTTGCAGCGGAAATATTCCGATGGGATAAGACCATTAGAATACAGGGCGACCCAGCAATACTGCCCAGAGAAGATATTGAAAAAACGACAGTGATGCCACGGCAACATACCAGATTTTTCCTCTATTTCCGCAAACGCAGCATCAGTTATAGTAGCTTGCGGATTATTGTTCCCAGAGTCACGAGCGATTTCAATGAACAGCAAACAACGTTCGTTTTCAAATTTAAGGTGCAACGGGGCTAAAAACCTCGGCTACTTTCTCCTTCTCACATTCTGTTTGAGTTGTACCCTACCCGAAACTGAAATTTCACAACCGCCTATTGAAATTTTGCTATCAAACCGTGAGCGGAAGGCACCTCCTATACTGGGTATCAGATACTTGGAAACCATCGGTAGTGTCGGGCAGGGCGTAGGTGAATTTCGGACCCCATTGGGGCTCGCTATAGATGAACAGCAGCGCATCTATGTAGCTGACGCAGGGAACAACCGGGTTCAAGTGATCGACCACACTGGTGGTTTTATCACCGAATTCGGAGGGCGTGGATGGCAAACAGGTGAGTTTGATCATCCTACCGATATAGCATTGAGTTTCCAACGGAGTTACCGCCTCTATGTCGCAGACACTGGGAACGATCGGGTCCAATACTGCAATTTCGTCGATCAGATTTTTTATCCGCTCAGTGAAACTGTAGACGACGTTTTACTTGACCGACCCGAAGGCATCGGTATCGGACGCAATGGCGAGGTCTATATCGTTGATACTGGGAACCATCGTTGGATTGAATTCAATGTCGCGGGTGTCCCCGTTGTAGCACACGGCGGCTTTGGGAGTGGCAGAGAGCAGCTTTGGAACCCAACAGACTTGAGTGTTGACTCAGACGGGAACGTTTATATTGTTGATACAGGCAACCACCTCATCAAAAAATACGATTTCAGTGGTAACCCTATTAATGCGTGGGGCGGAGAAGGACGCGAACTTGGGCAGCTCCAGGATCCCAAGTGCATCGCTCTTGACGAATGGAATTATCTTTACGTCACAGATAGTGGTAATCGGCGTATCCAAGTCTTTACACTGGACGGAAAGAGTATTATGAAGTTTAGTACCTCTGGGCTCTTACAGCCAGTGGGTATCGCAGTCTCGAAAAGCGGACGCGTCTTTGTGAGTGATGCGGAAGCGAACGATATAAAGGTATTCCAAGTTTTTCTTAAAGAAATGGAGAGCCCATAGCGACTAATGTCTAAGTAAGACTGAACCCGTTCCCCTTGTCGTATTTCAATTGTTAAAAACTTTTGATAATCCAGAAACGGTGGAATTAACCGAAAACCACCGTAAATTTTTTCTAACTATAGGCATCTGATCTGCCCTCTACTTCGTTTCGGACAGTTTTTCGGTGTAATTCACACGGGCTGGGTTCGCTGAAACCCTTTCGTACTTAACCAGACACCATCGTGAAACATTGTCCTGCAAGCCTCTATAGGCTTGCACAAGGAACGATGACCAGATTTAATAGTTTAAAAAACAGATTTAATAGTTTAAAAATCCTTTTCCTTGCCTTCTGTTTGTGTCTCCTACCACGCCTCGGAAGCACAGCGCAAGAATCCCCTGATAACAAAACCAACGCTCTCGAACTTCCAACCTTTTCTGTCCTTCAAAAGTCCGAATCCCTTGAACTAAAAACAGGCACTCTGGAATTCACGGTGAAGTATCCGCCAATCCTCCCCAATAGCGAGCGGATAACGGAAGCGAGTGGAAAAGTCCTTGTCCGCGGCATAGATTATCAAATCGATCCCTATTTGGGAAAAATCACTTTAACTGAGCGGGATACTACCGTTGCACCCAATCTGTCCTATAGGCTTACGATAACTTATCGAACGCTGCCCTTTGCAATTAAGCAGGTCTATAAACGCGACCTTTACGGTATCGAAGTTGGCAGTCAGCAAGAGGACGATCAACAATTGACGGTTAGCAATCAGCAAAGAGATTTTCTTGCTGAAGGTTTCCAACAGCCGACAACCGACAGCCAATTAGAAGTCTCCGGTAGTCAAACATTTGGGATTTCGGTCGGTAGCGGGCGGGATATAACGCCGAACCAGGAACTTCGGGTCAACGTGGAGGGGAAAGCTTCCCAGAATATTGGTGTGTTGGCAATGCTATCTGACCAAGATTTACCTATCCAACCCGAGGGCACGACGGAAAATATTCAAGACATCGATCAGAAGTTAATTCGCATCACGCATCCGAATATGCGAGGTACATTAGGTGATTTTGAGGGATCCCTCGGTCCATCAGAGTTTATCTTCTTTCCGCGTGCATTGGAGGGCGTGCAAGTTGAAGGCGATTTCAAGTGGGTAAACTTTCATCTCATTCCCAGTGCCATTCCCAAGGGGCAATCTACAAGCTTAGTCTTGCGGGGTGAGGAGGGGCGTAGCGAATACCGACTCACAGTTGACGGGCAGTACGTCATTGTGAAAGCAGGCAGCGAGATCGTTTGGCTGAATGGCGATAGAATGCGCCGCGGTGAAAATAACGATTACGTTATCCGTGAATACGGGGATCCCATCGTTGAGTTCAACAGCAAGCATCTCATAACAAGCAACGACGTGATTCGCATCGACTTTGAATACATTCCCGAAGAGCGGGCATATCAACAAAATCTTTACGGACTCAACAGCATTTTCACGCTACCAGGTGAATGGATATCCTTCGGTGCCTCCTACGCCGTTGAAACGGATCTGAATCAGCCAGAGCAGGCTTTAATCTCTTTTGCTGAGGAGGATTTGGAAGCACTTCGCCAAAACATACTTGACCCCGACGGGGATGGTTCACTTCTCATAGCACCCCAAAAACATAGCGTCTGGGGACTGGAAAGTCGCTTAAACCTTACCGAGAAGGCTTATGTTGAAGGAGAGGTCGCTTACAGTGCTGTTGATGGAAATACTTATTCTACCGTTGATCGGAAAGAGGTGAGTCAGGCATGGAAACTCATCGGTTATGCGGATTGGGACTTCGCAATCTGGTCTGATAAATTGCGTCCTAAGGTAACAACAAACCTTGATGTTCGAGCAATGGATGCTAACTTTGTACCCGTTGGTGCATCAAGCAGCAATCGTACCCGCTCCCGTTATGAGACCCAATACGCCAAGGAAGGATTTGATGATGCGTTTTTGCTCGGCATCGCGGGACCCTCGCGGACTGCCCAAGATGAGCGAACCATCAATTTTGACATCCGAGTGCTTCCAGTGGATTGGCTTGAAGTCGATGCCGGGGTCGGTAGAAGTGAGGAGAGGGATCCTGAACCGAATAGCGGTCAGCAGGACGGTGTGGCGGTGGCAAACGTTGGTGAACACCCCAACGATCTTTTTCTCGACAGCCGACAGCCGATTGCTGATAGTCAATCCGCAACTATCCGTAATAACTTCAATTGGGGCATAAATTTTAATAGCGGTCAGCGGTCAGCAGTCGGTGGTCAGAATTATAGCGGTCAGCGATCAGTCGTCAGCCGTCGGCAAGAAGACCTTGTACCGGGCACAGAAGTGTCACGGTCCAGGACTACTGAGAGCCGTCAGCCGACAGCCGATAGCCTTAAAAAATGGCTCCCAAACCTGCGTTGGGACGATTATCGGAGTAGCTCGCGTGTGGAGGATGTCAATTCAACCATAACGCAATTACAGCGAAAGTCGCGGCAAGAGGGGAACCTTTCTTATCCTATCGGACCCTTCAGAATCATGGGGACATTGGGCACGGTTGAATCGACTGAGGCGCGCAATGCTCTGCTAAACCAAAAGCGAAACCGCGCGACCGGTCGCCTCAATCTCGCGCAAGACTGGGCATCCTTTGATACCAGTCTTTCTCTTGAGGAGGCTTTTGCGAAAGAACCGCTACTCACGATAGATAATGAATCGATCGGTCTGTCCGATTGGCAACCGAGTACCACGGCGCGAACGTGGAAAGTTGGTGCCTTTTCACAACAACAGTCCTTTCTCAAAGGTGGGATGAATCTATCAGCGAACGTCGCACGCCGCACCTTAAAAGCACATACCGATCTCGGAACAGATACGACAACCCAACTTGCAGATGTTAGTTTTCAGTTGACACCGCTCAGTCGCGCAATTGATATGGAGATCACCTACGAATTGGATAAAAAACTGACCAGTCAACGCCGTGAGGTCTACACCGACATCCATCCACATACAGGTATTCCGCTCCTACCGGGTGAAGGATATTACGTGAAATTGGACGATTTACACTATGTAGAGGATCCCGAAGAGGGTACCTATATCAAAATTTATCAAAACGTCGGTGATAAGCCAACAACGGCAGTGGATGCGGAATTTCGGTTACGGTTTCAACCGCGTCAATTTTTCGCACGCCGTGCCCGCGAGCAACAAAACCAACGGCGCAATGCCACACAGAACCGTGATAGTTTACGCCCTACACCGCAGAATAGCCGTCAGCAAGCAGCTAGCGAACAGCCAACAGCGAACGGCGAACAGCGAACAGCCAATACAGAGTGGTTTCTGAGTGCGCTGAGAGGACAAACACGATTTTGGTTGACCGAGGAACAGGAGGTAGAGGATGCGGTTTCGCTCTATTTGCTGCAAAGCCTACAAGGTTCAGATACACTTTTCGGACGATTGAACCAACACCATCGGCTTGAATTTTCACCGTCACCCGCATTCAGTTTTGAATTCAACCTTCGCACCGGTGAGACGCTTAATCGCCGAATTAACAACCAAGAACGTCATAGACGGCATCGGACTTATGAGGTCAGTCTTTCTGTGAATCCGACCCAACGGATGTCTGTCAATGCAAACTGGGAGCAACGCCGGGAGACCGAGAGGTATGGTCAATTCGATTTTGAGATTGCCGCGCCCCTACCAAACGGAGATGAAACAGAGTCTTCTCCAACCCCCATCTCCGACCTACGCCAATTTGAGCAGATTACCGAATTGGGACTCCGATATGAACTGAGTCGCACCCTCCGATGGAACGGCACCGGTGGATACAGACAGACAACCGACGAGGAGCAATTCGACGAGGAACCGGAAGCCAGAACGCGCACTTTTTTCTATGAGAATCGTGTTGTTTACAGTCTTATCGGTAAGGGACGTATTGACATCAACTACAAACTCGGCTATGGCGAAAGTAGTGGGGGTATACCCTTTGCGCAATATACTTTCTACGAAGGCATCAGTCATGAAATTCGCACAACTGCTGATTACAGGTTGCGAAGATTTACCGATCTCTTGTTTCGACTCAATTACCGCCTCCTCTCAACAAAACAACGCAAACCCGAACACCGCTTAGAGATGACGGTGAGTGCAGAACTTTAAACACGCCTCCATTCGGTAGACGAGTTTCCCAACCGCACTTGCTCATAGTGTATTACTTTCCAACTGTCCTTCGCTTAATATCACCCCACGTGGTAGAAACCTTGTCTCTGGGTGAAACAGCGAGAAAGTTGCCTTTCATTATTGTTCTGACTTCACTTTCGGTGAGCGCGCGACTCCAGATAGCAACTTCATCAATCAAACCGTGGTCAAAGGCAAACTCCTTTTTGCCCTTAGTGCATCCAATCCGTAAAGCCTCATCATTTGTGTCTGCGAAAACTTTGGTTGGTTCAAAACCTACCTTCTCTGTGTCGAAAAAAACTTCGCCATTAAGATAGATTGTCCTGAACGCCCCGTCGTAAGTTCCAACAACGTGGTGCCACGTTCTCTTGCCCAGACTCGGAATACTCACACTGAGCCTCGAGTGATTTTCATTGCTACCCAAGCTCATCATAAAAATAGTCTCTGCGTTTAAACCGCCAATGTTCCAGTGAACATCCTTAATTTGAAAGACTGCCATGCCGTAAGCATGCATATTTGCAGGTCCAGCATAAGACCCTTTATCAAACCAGTAGCCGGATCCATTCGCCCAATTTTCCCGATAAATCCAGGCACTCATAGTTATTTCACTAATTTTCAATGCCTCCGAGGCGGGAACGTTGACGCAATCCTCAGTATTTGCCGTAATCTTAATGGCATTACCGTGTTTGCCTTCAACAAAATTCACATTCTGGACAACTCTGGCATCCAAGTCATTGCCGGATGCATCAAGAATTCGTTTGTTTTTCACATTGTCAAAAGTGAGATACAGGACGAGGTCATCCTCCAGTCCAGCAGAGGCTTGGCTCCCTATAAATAGCACAACGACGAAAAGAAAGAGTATCCGTTTCATTTTCACTCCTCCGATGGGTATTGGTGTGGGACAATTTCAACAATCTCATTCCCCGAGTTTGCCTTGAAAAATGCAACAATATCGTCAATCATTTCTGGCGTGATTTCATGCCCAGTATTCTCGTATGTGACAAATTGCGCTGGAATACCAAGTGTCTGATATATCGATTGACTCACGTGCCACCGGTCCGGCATCATTTTAACGCCAATCAGTCCTCTGACCAATTCAGCATCTACTTCATCATAAGCATCTCGATGTGGAACAGTGTCGTTGTTGTCCAAAGCACCCATGTAGATGTACTGGGAGACCTGCTTATATGCCGTTTCATCAAACTCAATATCAGCGACCTCTTTCACGTCTGCGATTCCTACTGGATAGCGGAGTGTTTTATCTTGCCAGCGATCTGTTGGAAAAGTCGGAATGCTGTTGACGCCGCCAGTTGCGACCGCACGAACAACCGTTGGGTGCAAGATAGCAAACCGATTCGTAAAGGTCCCGGAAGCCGAAAATCCGTTCATGAACACCTTCTCATTTACCTTTACATTATTGTGCCTTAGAAGCCGCTGGGCATGGGCTATCATTTTGATGAGCTGCAAGTCAATTCTCCTAAGTTCGCCCTCTTGAATTAGGAGCGCGTCCCTATCTAAAGCATGTGTGTAGATTTGCCAGCGATCTCCCCTAGGCCGCGGAAAAACTGGCACTAATAACGGAACTTTCAGTTCTCTTGCGATTGCAGTCGCATGAGATTTTTCTGCTAATGCCTTTGTTTTTCTATCAAGGCTTTTAAAACTGTGAACCGGTCCTGTGTTGCACGGTTCTACCAGCAGATGGACCGGTCTGTTGATATCTATTCCTTGTGGAACCAACAGATAATACGGAAAAGCGAATCCGTCTGTGAAGTCCGTTGAAACGCGACAAAACAGTTCACTTGAAAAATCAAGCTTTTCAATACCTTTTACGTTGATAGGTGTTGTATCCACGAAAGTCGGCGTAACTGGTTCAGGGCCTTCGGTTGTAAAGGTGAGGGTATATTCTTCTAACGGATTGCCTGCTATATTTCTGATGTTCCCGTTACCACCTAATATAAGCCGGTAAATCTTTGAAGACTCCAAGGGACGCTCAAGTGAAATAATAAGGGTTGTGTTGTCGTTTGCCCATTGCATATCACCGACTGGAACCCCAGCAAACTCGACATCCATACCTAACATTCTTTCACTGAAGACGACGCTTATCTCCTTTAGATCCGTCGAAACTTTTTCAGATAAGTCTGGAATAATCCGCTTTACTTCTGGAACGGTCGTATCTGGACCTGGAAGCCTATCGGAGTTTCCGACAACAGTACACGTTTCAATAGCCGCTTCGTCTCGGTAATCGTTTTGCCATTTGTAGGTCCAGGCGTTACCTACTTGTAAAGGGAAATACTCTGTCTCATTTGCTGGAACCTTATATTCCGGCTCGGTGGTCACATCCAAATCGTCAGGGATAACTTCAACATATTCTGTCTCATTTGCTGGAACCTGATATTCCAGCAACTCCGCTTCTGTGGTGATACCGTTGGCATGTTCATAGCGCATTTTCACAACCCCAACTCCCTTAGCAAACCACAAATAGCGCGTGCCGTTCACAAGTGAACTCTTCAGTGGAGAGCCTGCCTTGGCTCTTGTAAAGACCGTTTTATGCTTGAGGCAGTCCAAGAAGGTCCCCGCAGCAATTTCTACCTGTTCATAACCTTCTATCGTCGTTTGTACCCATGTATCCCAGTGACCTTCTTGCGCCCAAGTATCTCCTATAACCAAAGGAGACCTGAAGAGATCGGTTTTATAGTAGAGGATGTAGTACATCAACATATACATGGGATTTGGGTCACCTTTGCCGGTCCCCGAAGTAGCATAACTTCTGGGTGTCAAAACTAAATCCGTTTTTTTAAGATGAAAGTTCCCCGCTGCCAAGAATGTTCCACTTTCTTCCTTGGTAATGGCACTAAGGGTGATGTAGCGTTCACCTGTGTTAGTATCGGTAGTTTCTGCTGCTTCATCTATCGGGGTGGCGGCAAATCTCGCCAGATATTCGGGTGGATTGGGTTGCCGTCCAGAACCGTCATTTTTGCTCAACGCAGGCGAATTTCCAAGTTGCGTCCGAATATCCGGTTTCGATTCAAGGTTCAACACAACAGAGGTGTCAATGAGTTCTACCTTCATCTCAGATACGGCATCGAAACTGTAGGGCTGCTGGAAGCGAGTTAGATATTGGTTACCAGTACCTATCATTAGTAATACCACCGTTACGGCTGATGCAGCAACTATCCACGGCACTAATGGCTTACCGCCGGAGGGGACAATAGGTTTGATACGCGCAATTTCTTGCATGATGTTCTCGGTTAGATTTGCGGACAGTTGGAAACTGTCTAAAGCCTCTCGAATCATGGGTTCCTCCTTCTTTAGTCGTTGCTGAGCACGGTGGAGACGACTTCTAACGGTATTTGCCGATATACCCAAAAACTCGCTAATCTCCACATTCGACATCTCACCAAAGTAACGTAGTGTAATAATCGTGCGTTCACTCTCCTGAAGTTTCGCGAGCAGCTTTTTTACAATCTCACGTTGTGCTTCGGCTGTTCTACGCGCGTTTTCTTCAACAACATACGTCGAATACGTTGCTTTTTCTAACTGTGTGGCACTCGTCTGTTCCAGCGATTGTGTTCGTAACCGTTTTCTGCGGAGCCATGCAGCGCACCGTCGCGTCGCTATTACGTAAAGCCAACCCGCAAAACGCTGTGGTTCTTTCAGTGTCGCCAGATTCTGGTACGCTTTCAAAAATGTATCTTGCGTAATATCTTCAGCAGTGTGGAAATCTCCGATCTTCCGCCACACAAGTGCGTGAACCGGCTTTTGGTATTTCCGCACAAGTTTAGTAAAAGCGGCATCATCACCGTCAAGCGTCTGGTAAACGAGTTCAGCGTCTCTGTTCTTCATAAAGTCCCTCCCATCACCCTATAGTGACGCGACTTAGAGGTTGATTTGTTGCATAATTTTAAAAAATGGGTGAATGGAGGGGTTAAAAAGCGGGATATAGAGAGGAATTAACTTTGGAAGATAGGTGAGAAGAAAAAGGATGGGATAAGAAGGATACGGACAAGGCAGAAATTGTAGCGGTTCTGCCACGAATCTTCGTCCTGTTTTTATTTTCCTGCAGTGTCTATGAAAATTCTGGCGAGAAAGGAATTAACCTGCTCTTCACCACTGAACGCATTACCGGCAACTCCCAGCTTAAAGAGCGTTCCTTCTTCAAAACGGTATGTGATCTTTCCCACTTTACCGCGCCGAATCCCTGATGCTGAGGTGAGCACAACCTTAGGCACGCCTTCTGTAGAGAGTTCACTGTCGCTTGCAAATAGAACAAACTTACCCGAAGCTTCGGCACTCCCTATCCAGATGTTAACAGTGAGTGTGCCTCCGTTTTTAAACGCTGTGGTGTCAATCTCAAAAACATTATAATCTTGATAGCCTCCTGTCGGTGTTTGAAAAACGCTCAAGATTTCCTGTAAAGGCTTTTCATCATTGAGAACGACGTTCTTTGCTTGTGCATGGAGAAACCTAACGACATGTTCCGATTGCGCTGCATCCGGTTCAAGTCCGTTACCTCTACTCGGTACAGCGGACCGACCAAACTGGGTACGTACATCTGGTTTCGAGGTAAGGTTCAGCGCAATAGGTGCATCGATAAGTTCTACTCTCATCTCGGATGTAGCCTCAAGGTCATAGGGCTGTTGGAAGCGAGTCAAAAATTGATTCCCTACTCCCAGCAGCATTACAGCCAAAACAACGGTTGAAGCGGCGATTGTCCACGGCATAAAGGGATTGACTGTCGGAGGCGTTTCAGGTGTTATGTCGGAGACTTTTTCCATGATGCTCTCGGTGAGCGTCGTCCTAATTTGAAAGCCCTCTAACGCTTCTCGGATCATAGGTTCTGCTTGCTTCAGGCGATGTCGCGCACGACGGAGCCGACTCTTAACAGTGCTTGCTGATACCCCTAAAAACCGACTAATTTCTTCGCAGGTCATTTCCCCGAAGTAGTGAAGCGTGACGACCGTCCGCTCACTTTCCCGCAGCCGGGCAAGCAGCCTCTGTGCAATATCGCGTCGCGCTTCTGTTGCAGCCTTTGCTTGCTCCTCAATGACATACTCGGAGTATGTCATTTTCTCGATCTCTTTGCCGTCTGTGTCCTCAAGCGGTTGCGTCTGTAGCCGTTTCTTTCTCTGCCACAGACAGCATTGACGTGCAGCAATTCTGTAGAGCCATCCAGCAAAACGCTGCGGATCCTTCAGCGTCCCCAGTTTTGCATAGACTCTCAAGAAGGTATCCTGTGTGATCTCCTCAGCAGTATGAAAATCACCGACTTTCCGCCAAGCGAGTGCATGCACCTGCTTTTGGTATTTTTTCTCCAATTGCGCAAAAGCATTTTCATTGCCTGTGAGGCTGTCTTGAATCAATTCGACCTCGGCGTTCTTCATCCGTTACCTCCGAAATGGGGTAACTTTATTTTTAATCTCCTTTAATGCTTTGCTTTGATTTTCCCCATGTTGTCATGAGCAAGTACCCTGAAGGTGAAACGTTTAAGCCAGTTGGGGCAAACCAATCCGCACGAGAATTATTTCCCTCGTGTGTCAATTGAGTCGGCTTGCCCCCATTCAAATCTGTTTTGAATAGTTGCACAGAGATGTGTTTCCCCGGTTGTCTAACTGCATCCGTGTAAATGAGTTCGTTGCCTTGTGGCGACCAGATAGGGCTCGTACAGATTGATTCTTCGTCTTTGATAACTTGGTGAAGCCCTGTACCGTCTCGGTTTACAACATAAATATTTGATCTTTCCCACCAAAGAAAACCATTGGGATCAAATCGTCCATCGATTTTTGAAAAGGCAATTTTTTTTCCTTGTGGCGACCAGCTTGGATTAACTATCCATGGTACCTCCTTTGGAAGCATCCTCTTTTGAGTGCGTGTCTGCAGGTTAAAAATCCCCAAGGGTGTGTGTTGGATACCTCCTACCACAAAGGCTATCTCGCTCCCATCGGGTGACCAACTGGGCATAAATCCGTCTGTCAGTTTCTCAATAGATGTACCATCTATTGCCGCGATATAGATCACTTGGTCAGGTTCCTCTCCTTGTGCGTAGGCAATCTGTTTACCGTCAGGAGACCACGTCGGATCTCTTCTAAGTTCCTTAGTTTTAAATACTTTCCGGACATTTGTGCCATCTGCTTCCATAAGGTACAGGTCAAAAAGCCCATCCCGATCTGAGATGAACAGAATTTGTTTTCCACTCGGAGACCATGCGGGATCATAATCTTCTGATCCCGCATGTTGGCTCACGTTCATCGGCGCGCTTCCGTCGGGATTCATGATATAGATTTCGGTATTTCCATCTCTTGTTGATGTAAACGCTATTTTTTCTATCTCTGGGGCTTTTGCCCACACACCAGTGCCGGGACTGAACAGTAATAACACGCTGATGGCGTAACTAAGGATTAGAAATACTGGAGCGATTTGGTTATCTGAATGTACCGGGGTCGCTATGCCTTTCATAAGTGAATTCTCCTTTTTTCTCAATTTTTGAGGTTTCATCTACCTTTATTTTTTCGCAATAAGTAGTTTTGGGATTTGAAAAATTGGTTGAAAGAGTGCGGTGAA
>JAPPII010000085.1 GCA_028820845.1 Candidatus Poribacteria bacterium | reverse complement strand
CCGGCGGAATCGTTCAATCATTTATTTCTTAGGGTTTCGAGTGTTCATAACGATCTCCTTTCAGCGATTTGGTGAGGTTGGAATATTTTTGCACTGCTTCGTCTAATAACGCATGTCAAGTCAAGTTAAAGGTGTCAAATTACAAATTTTCCGTTAACAGGGATTTAACCAATCCCAAAACTACTTATTGCGAAAAATTACCAAAAGAGAATGTATATGTCAATTTGTTTTTCCTAATGAAGATTAATATGTTTTGACAAAAACGATTCCTTCTGATAACCTAATGGCAAAACTGAGGACAGATACCACTAATAGGAACATCCCCATGTACAAAACCGCAATGTTAGGGTGCGGGAACCGCGCCCGTCAGCACGCAGATGCTTACCGCTTCGTCAAGCACGGCAAACTCGCCGCTATCTGCGATATGGACAAAGAGCGATTCAACACATTCGGAGACGATTTCGGTATCGCTTCCCGTTACACCGATCTTGACGACATGCTCGAAAAAGAGAAACCCGACGTCCTCCATATCGTCACAAGCCCGGTGGCTCCGAACACTAATGAACGGCTCCGCTATCCGTTGATGAAACAGGCATCCGATCACGGTGTGCCAGCGGCAATTATTGAGAAACCGGTCGCTGTTGAAGGCGAAGATTGGAAACAAATTTCCAGATTAGCAGAAGAGACAAAAACGAAATTCGTCGTTAATACACAACTCAACTTCCATCCGAAAAACTTGGAACTGAAAAAAGATGTCGCAGAAGGACGGATCGGCGAAATTAAGTTTATTGATGCCAGTGCGCGGAGCAGAGCCGCTGAGCAGGGAGGACACATATTACAGTTGGTGTCGTCCTATATTGACAACTCACCTCCCGTGCGGGTGCTTGGGCAAATCTCTGGAAAGGAGCATTTAACCGCTACGCACCCGTCTCCGACTGCTGCTACGCATCCATCGCCAACGCATGTTATCGGGCACGTTTTGTATGAGAACGACCTCCATGCCTCTCTCGCATTTGGAACAGAGATAGCACAAAAGGCATCCGATACTCCGGGTATCTACGATCACAAACGCGTTTTTGTGGTCGGTACAAAGGGCTTTGTACACTGGCGGTTCAGCAGTTGGGAACGCACAACGCTTGACGGGGGTTATGAGGGCGGTCCGCTCAACTATGGCGAACAAGATGTCATCGCGCAGGCGAACTTTACTGAAGCGATTTTTGATTGGTTAGACGACGAGAACAGTGTGCATCCGACACATCTCAAACAGTCGCTCGTGGAGTCTAACATCATCTTAGGGATGTACCAGAGCGGACTCACAAATGAGATTATCGCACTTCCGTTTGAACCTCCCGATGGATTAATGGATGCATTCAGAGAAAAATTGTAAGTCCGGTTTGAATAGGACTTATGGGGAATCGGTGCGGTTAGAAACCGCACCTACCAGTCTTTTAGTACGTAAGCCTCACTGAAAATTTAAATAAAACATTTATAGGAGAACCTTCTATGTATAAAACAGCGATGTTGGGGTGTGGTGGACGCGCCCGTGCGCACGCAAACGCCTATCGGTTCGTCAAAGGCGGAAAACTCGCCGCAATTTGTGATATGAATGAGGAATTGCTCACGAGTTTCGGTGAAGATTTCGGCATCTCTTCGCGTTATACCGATTTGGATGAGATGCTCGAAAAAGAGAAACCCGATGTCCTTCACATCGTCACAGCACCTGTACTCCGCGGCACGAGCGAACGGATTCGATATCCGATCATGAAACAGGCATCCGACCACGGTGTGCCAGCGGCGATTGTTGAGAAACCGATTGCCGTTGAAAGCGAAGACTGGAAACAGATCGCAGGGCTGGCAGAAAAGACAAAAACGAAGTTCGTCGTCAATACGCAGCTCAACTTTCATCCGCAAAACTTGGAATTGAAGCGAGATGTCGCAGAAGGTAGAATTGGCGACATCAAGTTTATCGATGCCAGCGCACGCAGCACCCCCGTTGACCAAGCCCCCCATGTACTTCAGTTAGTATCATCTTACATCGACAACTCGCGTCCGGTACGTGTACTTGGACAAATCTCTGGTGCCGAACAGTTAGATTCAGCACAACCGTCTCCGATGCATGCCGCCGCTCAGGTTTTATATGCGAACGGTCTCCACGTCTCTCTCGCCTTCGGGACAGGTATGGGAACACTTGCATCTGATAGTGAAAGTACTGTCGCGCATAAACGCGTCTTTGTCGTTGGCACAAAAGGTTTTGTGCATTGGCGATTCAGCAGTTGGGAACGCGCAACACCAGAAGGCGGTTACGAAAGCGGTCCCCTCAACTACGGTGAACAGG
>JAPPII010000084.1 GCA_028820845.1 Candidatus Poribacteria bacterium | reverse complement strand
TATCAGGTTCAAAATACAGAGAATAAAGTAAATCAGAGCTAAAACAAATGCCATCGGTTCCTTCCTTTCTAAAAAAACAGGGCAATGCGCTGGGAAAGCACATCGCCCTGTTGTAGCTCACTGCTTCTGCTGTATTGGTCTTGACGCGACACGCACTTCCAATTCACGGAGATGCTTTTTGTTTGCCTCGTTTGGAAACAACGTCGCAACTGCGCGCACGTACTCAAGTGCCTGTTTCTCTCCAACAGATCGCTTGTTGTGTGAAAGTTTCATATAATCAATGAAAAGATCGACTTCAGGGACATCACCGAACCGTTTTACCAATCCTTTTTGCATGAACTGAAGCTGCTCACTTTTGGAAAGACTGTGAAAATCTACACCTGATCGCGAGGGTTCACAGACTTCACCACAGGGACCTACAACAGTTTCCGTGGTGGGAGTTTCTTCATTGTGTCCCACTGTTTCAGCAGTAGTGGGCACTTGAATATCAACCTCCGGGGAAGTAACGATAGGTTTTATATCTTCTGATTCTCTCACAAAAGAATCTTCAAATGTAAGTGCGTCATGAGACGCTAAACCTTCATCGGATACCTCCGTTTCAGGTGGGTTCTTGCTATCAACAATAGCGGGCATTTCCTGTTGCGTTTCAGACATCACAATAGTTTCCGAGAGATTTGACTCAAACTTTTTTATGCTATGGTTGAGATAGAACGTCCACGCAACAGCTAAAACGATAAGGATCCCTGCTGTATAAACAACAACTCTCATTTGTTTCACCCCCTTCATTGGCTAAGGATTGGCAATAACATTATACCAAGTATCATACTCTACGGAATTGTGCTGAAGAGATCCGCTGTGTGACATTATTCCTTCTGATTGACCGACGTAGACCACGTCGTATGCGATTTCTCTCACCAAATCAAAAGAAACAGGAAACCGCCAGACTTGCTGGGGTTATTGTCTCCTTTGTCGGTGCTATGCTTGTTATGAGCGGTTACAACACTGAAGATTTATTTCTCGTCGGCGCGCTGCTGCTGATATGATATGGTATGTCATGGTTTATCTACAGGACGAATCCGGAGAAAACTACGCATTGGATACAGCAATTGTGGTATTTCGTACTCTTTTTGGTATTCTCTGTTCTCTGTGGCATTCTCGCAGCATATCTTCCGGGGTGGACCACCCACGAGATAGCAGGAATTCTGATTAACCTCGCCGTTTTCATCGCTTTTTTGATACTTCTTTTCTGCCGCGTCGGTAAATAACAGTCAGTTTTTTTTCGCCTACCGACGCACTGTGGCTTTACTGAAAAGTTATCTCTGCGACGACCCCTGCGTGATCGGAGGGCCACAGGTTTCGGTTCGGTAATCGGTCCTCGGCTTTATCGCCGACAGTGTGTGTAATCGCCGATACCTCTCCTTGCGGATGACAAAGGAAAATCAGATCAATCCGTTCAGAGAGCGCACTGGTTTCATTTCGGAGGTCAGGGGCGAGACAACAAGTGTTACCATTGCCGTGAGGATCTGCCTGGTAGAGGTCAATATATCCTGCCGTCCGTAGCATTTGGTAAGCCGTGCCATCAGGTGCGGGCGTGTTGAAATCGCCTAACAGGATTATAGGTAAGGTTTCGTCGGCGAGGCTGTTGATGAGTTCCTGTGTTTGTACGATGCGAGCGTCTTCTGAATACGATCCGAGATGTGTATTGACAAACCGGTAAGTGTTTCCATCAACAGTCGCATCAACCCCAACATACCCTCTTTTGACGTCAAGTCCAAGCAGATCCACCCGAAATGCTGCGTCGTAGGTAGCGGCGGTAGCGTCTGCGGTTTCAACGTCGTGGCGGGCGAGGATGACATCATAATCGGTGAGTCGAATATCATCGATACCCGTTTCGGTGAACATTGGCATTTCAACATCGAAATTCTCTACTTTCGCCGCAACTTGATACTGAAGACCTACTGCGTGGATCGCATCTAAGAGGATGTGAAGGTAATCCATCTCGACGTTTTCAGCAAGAACTGTGCCCCCTGAGATCAGGTCGCCGGGGCTTTGACGTCGGACAACCGAGATTTCTTGGAGTCCGATGAGATGGGGGTGATGGGTTTCGATATGCGTGGCGATTGCCACTGCTCGTGCGAGGAAATCCGATGCAATGGCGTTGTGATAGATTTTCGCGACTTCTGTTGGGACTTCGAGCAAGCTGTCTACCGAGAGAAGATCATCTGTGCTGCTGCCGACATAGACGTTATAGGTCATGACGGTCAGCGGTTGTATCGTGTCCACAAGGTCCGTTGTCGGCGGAAATATAACGGTATCCGTTATTTTTTCGCAGCCTTGTGTCGCAAAGAGTGTTGCGACGCAGAAAAGAAGGATTCTTATTTTTGACATAATGACACCTTGAAAACTTTGATGAATCGGTATGAAAATTGCATGAGTATCAATTATACGACTGGACGGGTTTTCTTCACCTGCCACAGAGACTTTCACTCACTTATTTCCTCGGACGAAAATCAGAATTCGCTCATCCGCCGATGCCGCTACATCTCGGATATAGGTCTACGCCGCCCCACCAACTAAATCTCTCCGGGATAATTCTTTCTGTAGTGTTTAAGTGTTCAGCATATTCGGCGTTAACTTTTCCTGCAAATTCTTTTGCAGTCGCTTTATCAACAAAGTCAAACTGATTGTCCACATCGCCTGGCAGTACACCTTTCCTCCTTTTGCCACAATATTCCAAATTATATTCTTTGGCGACTTCGAGTAGCTGATGAAATCGCTCAGAATTGATAGCAGCATTAGACGACGTAAACACTTCGTGTGTTTCTTCTTGGATAATGTCGTCTATCTCAATCGGGAAATGTATAATGGGTTGCTCTACAAGTGATGTGTCTTCCGACACAGGTTCATCCATCAAAACATCCTGCATTACAGGTGTCATCATATTCCGTTGCTGGTCGCACCCCGTTAGGATCGCAAACAAAGCGGAAATCAAAACAACCTTATTGAACATTTTTTTACCCCTTATTGTTATTAGTTCAATCGACTTTTAGATGGTTTGATTTTCCTCGATCGTTCAACATAATTTGAGAACGAGAAGAACCTCCCACCTCGCCAGAAACAAGCAAGATAAAATGACCATTCCTACCGTAGACATCACCTCAGCTAATAATTGCCTTCTTCCTAATAGCAACAGACTTACTTCCGTATCAGGAGTTTCCGCGTGGCAGTGAAATCGCCTGCGGTGAGTGTATAAAAATACACACCACTCGCCACGGATTCACCGACAGCGTTTCTGCCGTCCCAATACGCAGCACGACTCCGACGCTGATACACGCCAGCAGCTTGATGTCCGAGTCCCAACGTCCGCACCACCTGTCCATCAACAGCAGAGATGGTGAGTGTGACATCCGCAGGCGTTGCGAGTTGATAAGGGATCCACGTCTCCGGGTTGAACGGATTGGGGTAATTTGCCAGGAGTGCCGTCTTTACTGAGGACATCTCTGAGCGCGTGAGTGCTTCCAAGACGTGTTCGAGCACGGCGATCCCGCGGACACTGAGCTGCTGATATTTGGCATCACGAATCCACGCTGCCACCTCTTGCGCGGTAAACGGTAGGCGGTTACGCTGCTGCACAAGTGCGGGCGCGGCGGCAGCGGCATCCACGGCTCTGGCAACGACGATGAGATCTTTGATGTCCACCCTGCCATCCTTGTTGACATCTGCCCGTAGATTCACGCCAGCATCCACCGATACGCCGTAATACATCGCAAGTGCGATGATGTCTATATAGGTGATGCTGCTATCCTGATTGACATCCAGATCCCATAGACCCGGTGAGGTCGTGCCGAGGGCGAGACGCACCGGTGCCCGTAAGTCTGTGATGATGTCTATAACGTTTGAGCCATCAAGGTTGGCACGTTGGATTTTACCACTGCCCGCATCCGCCCAGTACATCTTGTCGCCGGCAACATCTAAGATGATACCCGCCGGCTCACGCAATCCTCTGAGAACTATGGCTTGTATGTGTGAGCCATCAAAGTTGGCACGCTGGATGTTCGCAGAGAGCCAGTCTGTATAGTACATCTTGCCATTTGCGACATCTAAGGCGATACCCGCCGGATGCACGTTTGTGATAATGTCTTCAACGTTTGAACCATCAAGGTTGGCACGTTGGATTTTATTCCTCCAGCGGTTCGTCCAGTACATTTTACCACCTGACACATCTAAGGCGATATTCCATACACCGTCGAGTCCCGCGGTGACGAGGTCTTCAACGTTTGAGCCATCGAGGTTGGCACGCCGGATTTTATCGTCTGACTCGAAATGCCATTCCGTCCAGTACATCTTGCTACCTAACACATCTAAGGCAATACTCCTCGGTGCCACGTCTGTGAGGATATCTTCAACGTTTGAGCCATCAACGTCGGCGCGATAGATTAAACCTCTGATGTCGTCTGTATAGTACATCTTGCCACCTAACACATCTAAGGCGATATCTGCTGGATACCCGTCCGTGACGAGGTCTTTGATGTTTGTGCCATCCACATTTGCCCACTGGATTTTACGGGTGTCATCGTCTACATAGTAGATGGACTGGTATGGAACTGTCTCTCCGAGGGTGAGAGGGACGGCAGAAAGTGTAAATAACATTGTCAAAAGAACGGCTAAAAATAAAAGGTGTTGGTTTTTCATCAATATTTTCGGGTTGGAAACCGCATGCTTTGGCGTGCGGTGGAAAACTCGCTCCTTTTTTGCTTGATAGAAGGAAGCCTGTCAAATGTGTGAAAACATATTTTGTATTGTAGACTGTATACATTTTATTTGTCGACAAAAAACGTATAAACGTATAATATGTCATAGGTTTTGAAAAAAGTCAACCGAAAC
>JAPPII010000083.1 GCA_028820845.1 Candidatus Poribacteria bacterium | reverse complement strand
GAGCAGATGGCTGTTAACCATCGTGTCGGCGGTTCGAGTCCGTCTGGGGGAGTTTCCAATTTTGCTGACGGGCTTTGGGGTCAAGGTTCGTCAGCAAAAATTTTTAACCTGTCTCTGTTCAAATCCGTTCTCTGTCTCCAATGGAGGTAACCATGCCTAAAAAATTTACCGATGCGCAGCTGGATGAACTCTTAGCGAAAGGCTACTTAATTGTCCCAGATTACTATTCAGGTGAGCAGCTGGCGGAGATGCAAGCCGCACAACGCCGCGTGTTACCGTCGTGGGAAGAAGTTAAGGACGACCCACCGCCGGGCAGAGCGATTTTAACGGAATTTCCACCCCCTGAAATGGCACTGTTGCGCGGGATCGTGGACCACCATGCGTGGGAATTCGCACGTAAATTTCTGAAAACCGAGCAGATTCACTTCCGCGCCGGGTGTATGATTGCACGCTACCCCGGATTTAAAGGTCCGGGGGTTGATAGCGATCCAAGCAATTTACATATTGACAATGGGAACAACTCACTGCTACCACAGTCCGAAAGCGCGCCTGAATTCGGGCAAATCGGCTTCTGGGTACACCTTGAGGATGTTGACGAAGACCAAGCACCTCTCAGACTACTTGCGAAGGCGCATGGACGCGATACCTCTAAATACGAGCCGCTTGTTTGCAAAGCTGGAACCGTTTGTATCTTCAACAACTACACGTTGCACTCGGCAAGCGACTATCTGCGAGAAGATGGACAACGCTTCACGTGGGGATTCGGTTTGGGACGGGCAGACCATTATTGGGAAGGTTTTCGACACTATACAGACAAAGGTCGGAACCCGACATTCTCGAAATTCATCGGCACCTTAACAGCAGCAGAACGCGAAGTTTTTCGGTTCCCACCTGCTGGACATCCCTACTACACGCCGCAGACGCTTGCAGCATTAGAAGAACAATATCCGGGTTGGAACGCACGGGGTGAGTACTAAATTATTGCTGAACCGTGCGTTAAAAACCAGTTTTTCGGAGCGGTTCGGACATCAACCACCCGATTACATTGATAATGTCGTCCTGCTGTTCCTGCAGCATCACTTCAATGAGTGCTGGTTTCTCAGCAGCGAGCGCATCTCGTAGGGCATCCTTAAAGCCGCCCAAATCCTCAACCCGTCTGGCATACGCACCGAAAGACTCCGCGAACTCGACAAAATCCGGATTTAACAAGTCCGTATCAATCGTGCGTCCCTCACACCCTTTCAACTGCGACCCCTTAATCGCCGACAACGCCCCGTCGTTGACAACAATCGCCACGACGTTTATACCGTATTTCATGGCGGTTGCCATCTCTACGGCTCCCATCAAGAATCCACCATCGCCACTAAAACAGATAACAGGACGGTCAGGATAGGCGACCTTAGCACCGATAGCGGCAGGATAGGCATGTCCTAACGCAACACCGATATTCGGGTAGAGGAACGTCCTCGGATCGTAGATAGGAAATTCCGCGAAGGAAGCGTAGCCGAGGGCATGGACATCAATCGCATAGATGGTATCGCGCGGAAGCACATCTTGCAATTCGTGGATGATAGGGAGCGGCGGCTGTGCGTCAAATGTGGCTCGGAGTTCCGTCAGGACTGCGTCCCATCCGTTTTCACCGGGCACAACATCTTCAATGAGTGCCTGCAGCGTCAGTTTCAGATCGCCGACAACTCCCACATCACATGGATACTCAAGCCCAATCTCGTTTGGATCTTCGTCAATTTGGACGAAAGGTTGCGGGAGTTCCAGACTCCAATTGCGACTATCAATAGAGGTGAAACGGGGTCCGATACCGATCAAACAGTCCGCTCGTTCGAGCGCCTCGCGTCCGAGGTAGCCGTAGCAAATTTGCAGTGCCAATGGATGGTCTTCTGATAAAACACCCTTTGCATTTCGGGTAACGATGACAGGGGCGTTCAATTTCTCGGCGAGGAGACGCAATTCGTTCCGGGCATTCGAGTGGAAGACAGCAGAACCAGCGAAGATTAAGGGCATCTTGGCGTTACGGATTGTTTCAACAGCAGTGCTGAGATCCGCATCGTCAGGTGGCGATAATTCGGAACGTTCGACCCGCGGTGGAATTCGGACATCTCCCTCCCCAGTGACAACATCCATCGGAAACTCCAACATCGTGGGGCCCGGTCTCCCGTTCCGCATTGCTTTAAAGGCGTTTTCAACAACGACAGGAATCTCGGCGACAGTGTGGGCGATGGCGCAGTATTTGGTGATCGACTCAAAAAAGTGCATCTGATCTAAGCCGTGGAACATCTTACTCGGATGTTTACTATAGAGACTGGAATCGCTCTGTCCCGTAATCAACAAGACAGGTGCGCAGTCAGTGAACGCCTCTAAAATTCCGGTCGATGCGTTGCTGGCACCCGGTCCCGGCACTGTGATAGCGACACCGGGTTCCCCTGTTGCGCGAGCAAAACCGTCCGCCATTTGTGTCGCAGCGTACTCATGCCGGACGAGATAGTGGTCAATCACACCGTTCCCGCGTCGCAGCAAGGCATCGTAGATTTGGATGTTCTGCGTGCCGGGCATTCCGAAAACTGCTGAGACCCCTTGCGCTTTCAAACATTCAATGAGAATATCTCCGCCTTTCACGTATTAATCTCCTTTGTGTTCTCTGAGAAAATTTTCCAGCCATGCATCGGGGTCATATCCGAAGCGACGTAGCATTTGACATCCGATACGTTTCAGAAAATTCGGGATGAGGGTAAAGAGTTTGAGTCGCCAGTTCATAATCGTTAAGGAGTTAGGATTACAAATAATCAACGGTATCAAGTGCTTATGCACTTGCCCGTCCTACAAGAAAGCTTTACCTGTGGCTTTATCGAAAAAATGCATCCGATCCGCGACGAATGTGACGTACAGATGTTGTCCGATTTCGGCTTCAAAGTTGGGGGTTGTGCATGCCTTAAGAATCGTATGCGAACCCGTTGCATCCGCGCCGAGCGTCACTTCAACGATTGTTTCCGCGCCAAGCGGTTCAACACTATAGACTTCAGCCTGAAATGCGTTCGAGACGGATTGATGGCTCACAATAACATCTTCAGGATGCACGCCGAAGACAACATCTCGGTCTGGATTGGTATTGTTCAGGGCTTTTGTAATCTTTTCATCCTGAATTGTTATCGAATTGCCACCTACGTTGCTTACCAAAGTCAAGCGAAGTTCGCCGCTATCAGTGGAGATGTCAGACGGGATGCAGTTCATGCTTGGGTTGCCGACGAAGCCAGCGACAAAGAGATTCGCGGGATGATTGTAGATGTCAGCGGGTGTTCCGAGCTGCTGAATTTTGCCTGCCTCAAGGATCGCAATCCGATCCGCCATTGACATGGCTTCAACTTGATCGTGCGTCACATAGAAGGTGGTCGTGCCGAGGTCGCGTTGCCGCCAACGGATTTCAGCGCGCATTTCCGTCCGAAGTTTCGCATCGAGGTTGGAGATAGGCTCGTCCATGAGGAACACTTGCGGACGACGGACCATCGCCCTCCCAAGTCCGACCCGTTGTGTTTCGCCACCGCTTAACTGATTCGGTGTACGCATGAGCAGATGCTCAATATGAAGCATCTGTGCGATGTCTCTGACGCGTCGATCAATCTCCTCACTGGAAAGCTTTCTCGGATGTAGTGGGAATGCCATGTTCTCGTAAACACTCAGGTGTGGATAGAGAATATGCGATTGGAAAACGAAAGCGACATCGCGCGCTGCGGGGGTTTTATCGTTGACGCTGACCCCGTCCAAGTAGATTGTACCCTCTTCGGGTTTGTCCAAGCCTGCGATACACCGAAGCGTCGTTGTTTTTCCAGCACCCGTCTGTCCGAGAAGCACAAAGAATTCTTCATCTCGGATATCAAGGGTAATGTCGTCAAGAGCGGTGAGGTCGCCGAACCTTTTTGTAATGTTTTCGAGTTTTACTGTTGCCATAAAGAATTCTACGATTCCGTATTGTAGATATTGCTAAAGTAACGTGAACTTGAAAATAGGTATGTAGGTCGGGTTGAGCGGTGAATATACCCTAAAAATCGTATACTTTACACAAATATGCTGGTTTTCAAGGCATTTTCTGCCGCAATAGCGATAGCGAAACCCGACACCCATTTTTATCAAACTCACGTTAAAGTATAGCATGAATTGCGTTTAGAGGTCAAAAGGAATTGATTTCCAATTGTCGGTTATAGAGAACCGGTGCGGTTAGAAATCCCACTACCAATTAAGGATCGAGGTTGTTTGAGAAAAAATGTATACAATTCAGCGGTGTATAGGGTATAATTAAACGTGAGTTGGATTTAAAGGTTGAAGTCGCTTATAGGTTATACCCGAATGCCACAAACTAACACTTTATGGTACAAAGGTTGGAGAAAAAGATGCTGAATCGCCAAGAGGCAGAACAGAACCCGCAAAACAAGCTGTCTTTCATCGACAGGCTCAGACGACAATACGACTTAACACCCTCAATTACACTCGCCTTGGGATTAACAACGCTGTTTTTTGTCGTCTTCCTCATATACCCCCTCCTCTATGTTTTTAAAGAAGCGTTCTGGATTGAAAACAAATTCAACCTCACATACTTCAAATTGATGGTAACCGATCCGAATATTCGAGAATTGGTTATCAATAGTTTCAAAATCGGTGTAATGGTTACACTGATAACAAGTGTTGTGAGTCTGCCACTGGCGTATTTTTTGACGCGGTTTCGATACCCTGGGCGTGATACCTTACGTGCCGTCATCCTGATTCCAATGATTATGCCGCCTTTCGTGGGTGCGATCGGAATGCAACAGTTCTTCGGCTTATACGGGAGCGTCAATATGCTCCTCGTGAAACTGAACCTGATTGATATAACCCAAACTATCGACTGGTTCAGGGGCGGCTTCTGGGGTGTGGTAATGTTGTCAACACTACACCTCTATCCGATCATGTATCTTAACATCGTCGCAGCACTCGCAAACGTGGATCCAAGCCTGGAGGAAGCCGCGGAAAATATGGGGGCATCGCGCTTCCAAGTCTTCCGTCAGATAACACTCCCCCTAATGATGCCCGGCTACTTCGCAGGTGCGATTCTCGTCTTCATCTGGGCATTCACGGATCTCGGCACCCCCTTAATCTTTGACTATAATGAAGTCGTTGCTGTCAGAATTTTCCGGCAAGTGACTGAAGCGAATGCTAACCCGATGGGGTACGCCCTTGTGGTTTTAATTATCGTCCTAACGGCACTCGCCTTTTATGTTTCCAAGCGGTGGACAGGAAGCAAACATTATGAAATGCTGGGGAGGGGACACGTGACTTCTCGTGAAACCGATGCGAACTGGATCGTGCGTACGGTCATCTATCTCTTTATCGGTGGATTGACACTCATGGCGTTGTTACCCCATATCAGTGTTATCCTTGTCTCCCTAACACCCGATGTGAGCCAATGGCGGTTGAGCGTGCTACCCAAATCGTGGACGTTGGCACACTATGTAGAGACCTTCACACACTCAGACACATTACCAAGTATTCTTAACAGCCTGAAATACAGCATTTTTAGTACGCTGTTGGCACTTCTCGTAGGGATTGTGGTGTCGTATCTGTTGACCCGCAAACGTCTCCCGTTCCAAAATTTGTTGGATGCTGTTGCGATGCTACCATTGGCACTACCGGGCGTTGCAATTGCGTTTGGCTACCTTGGCAGTTTCTCAGACACAACCCTTCTCCTCCGACATTTACCAGACGGACTCATCTCTGTGATTGATCCGAGACAGAACCCGACCTTCCTTTTAATCATCAGTTATGCGGTGCGGAGATTGCCGTATATGCTGCGCTCCATCTACGCTGGACTCCAACAGACGAGTGTGACGTACGAAGAAGCGTCACAAAACATGGGAGCGACCCCGATCCGGACGTTGTATAAAATTACCTTACCCCTTGTTATCGCGAACATCCTCGCGGGCGCGATTCTTGTGTTCTCGTTCTCCATGCTCGAAGTGAGTGATAGCTTAATCTTGGCGATGAAAGATCAACACTATCCGATTACAAAAGCGATTTGGGCACTCTCTCAACGTCCCGATCACGGACCCTATACAGCAAGCGCGCTTGGCGTAGTAGGTATGTTAATTTTAATCGCCTGTCTGTTGGGTGCCGGACGCGTCCTTGGCGGGAAATTAGGCGAAATTTTCCGAATTTAGCAGGGCATTTACAATCTCCATAAATAGCCGCCAGGTTCTTCCAAGCGGCTTGAATTGTTACCCCGTGAATGCCATAAGGCATCCATATTGTTGATTAACCCTCTTAACTAACAACCAATAACTATTAACCAACAACCTATTAGTCTGTCCAGTCTAAACTGATAGGTCGTTCGTAGTAGGGCAATTCATTGCCCGTTTCTGACGTGCGATAAATCGCACTACTACGAACTGGGGTTTCCCATCATTTGAAAGTTGACAGAACACTATAATACAATGGACATTTTGGATACCATCCGCGATGCGTTGTTGGAAGCACAGGAAGTGCTGAATCGGTTTATACAAAACCCTGAAAATATTGCAACCATCGCGAAGACAGCAGAAATGATGCAAGACGTATTTGAACGGCAAGGTAAAATCTTCACGTGCGGAAATGGCGGAAGCCTGTGTGACGCGATGCACTTCGCTGAAGAATGCACTGGGAAATTTCGAGACAATCGGAGACCGCTGCCAGCAATTGCCCTCAGTGATGCCGGACATATCACCTGTACAGCGAACGACTTTGGGTTCACAGAGGTCTTCGCACGTCCACTATCGGCACTCGGACACCCCGGTGATTTACTGATAGTCCTCTCAACAAGCGGAAATTCCGCGAATGTTATTCGGGCAGCCGAGACAGCAAAGCAGCGCGGAATACAAGTGTTTGGATTACTCGGTAGAGATGGCGGCGAACTCAAACACCACTGCGATATTTACCTCATTGCCCCCGGCAATACTGCAGACCGCATCCAAGAAATCCACATTAAGGTATTGCACATCCTGATAGAGCATGTCGAGCGATTGATGTTTCCTGAGAACTATTGACAGAGACGGAAATTCCTGATACTATGTAATATCATGACGCACCAACCATTGGAGGACAATTTATGGATACATCAGCGAAAAATAAGGCATATTGGCGGAAAAACCTGCAATATCTTGCGATTCTATTGAGTATCTGGTTTATCACCTCGTACCTATGCTCAATCGTATTCGTAGAGCAACTCGATAAGATTCGGTTCGGTGGGTATCGACTCGGCTTCTATTTCGCCCAACAGGCATCTATCTGGATTTTTGTTGAACTCATCTTCGTCTACGCCTGGTTGATGAACCGCTTAGAGAAAAAATACCGGACAGAAACAGAGGAGACCGAGCAATCATGAACGTACAAACATGGACATTTGTGATGGTCGGCCTCTCCTTCGCACTCTATATCGGCGTGGCACTCTGGTCAAAGGCGCGTTCGACGGGTGATTTTTACGTCGCTGGCAGCAATGTGCATCCCGTCGTCAACGGCATGGCAACGGCAGCGGATTGGATGAGTGCCGCGTCTTTCATCTCCATGGCGGGTCTTATCTCGTTTATGGGGCGCGACGGTTCCGTCTATCTACTCGGATGGACAGGCGGCTATGTCCTGCTGGCGTTGCTCTTGGCACCCTACCTCCGTAAATTCGGTAAATATACGGTTCCCGATTTCGTCGGTGACCGGTACTATTCGCAAGTCGCACGGATTGTCGCTGTTGTGTGTGCGGTTTTTGTCTCGTTCACGTACGTTGCAGGACAGATGCGCGGTGTCGGTATTGTCTTTTCGCGATTCCTGAACGTCAACATCGAAATCGGGGTCTTCATCGGCATGGGAATTGTGTTCTTTTACGCTGTACTCGGTGGGATGAAAGGCATTACGTATACACAAGTTGCGCAGTACTGTGTCCTAATTTTTGCGTTTCTCGTGCCTGCGATTTTCATTTCTATCTTGATTACAGGCAATGTCATCCCACAGTTAGGATTGATGGGAAAAGTGGCGGATGGCTCAGGACTCTATCTCCTCGACCGACTCAACGGCTTGAACGAAGAGCTGGGATTTAATCTCTATACAGATGGCAGTAAAAGCACGATTGATGTCTTCTTTATCACGGCAGCATTGATGTTGGGAACAGCCGGACTCCCTCACGTAATTATCCGATTCTATACCGTCCGAAAAGCCTCTGAAGCGCGGATCTCCGCGGGCTGGGCATTACTGTTCATCGCAATCCTTTACACGACAGCACCCGCTGTCGCAGCATTTGCCCGAACGAACCTTCTCAAAACCGTTAGATTTGAGCAGAACGGCGAGCGCACAGATATTAGGTACGAGGATGTTCCGTCGTGGTTTAAAAATTGGGAAGAGACAGGTCTGATTAAGTTTGAGGACAAAAACGAGGATGGTGCAATACAATATCGAGGTCCAAAATCAGATACACCCAACGAATTAACGATCGATCGAGACATTATGGTACTGGCGAACCCTGAAATCGCAAAACTTCCGAACTGGATTGTGGGGTTGGTCGCCGCCGGGGGTTTAGCCGCTGCCCTCTCAACCGCAGCCGGTTTACTCTTGGTTATCTCAACGGCAATTGCACACGATCTCCTCAAGGGCGCGATTATGCCGACCCTACAAGAAAAACAGGAACTGAAGGCCGCACGTATTGCAGCGGGGGTCGCCGTCTGCATCGCCGGGTATTTCGGGATAAATCCGCCCGGATTTGTCGGGCAAGTCGTCGCTTTCGCTTTCGGGCTCGCAGCGAGTTCCTTTTTCCCGGCAATTGTCTTGGGAATCTTCTCCAAACGCATGAACAAAGAAGGCGCGATTAGCGGCATGATCGTCGGTATTACCTTCACAGCGGCGTATATCATCTTCTTCAAATTTATCAGCCCCGAACTCAATACCCCCGACCACTGGTTATGGGGCATCTCACCCGAAGGTATCGGCACCCTCGGTATGGTCTTAAACTTTATTGTTTCCCTCAGCGTGTCGGCTCTGACCGCGCCACCACCGGATGAGGTGCAAGCACTCGTTGACGATATTCGGGTGCCATAGAAATGGAGGTTTCTAATGAAGGCAAGATTTTTAACGTGCTGTCTATCTTTATTACTACTCACCGTTTCTTTTGCGAACGCAGCAAAGGTCGAAGACTTCATACCACAGGAGAGTCTCCTTTATCTAAAACTCCAAGACATAGATGAGGTCTACGGTGAGATTGAAACTTCTAAGAGTTGGGAAAAGGCATTTGCCCTATTACCGAACACACCCGACTGGCAGGAGATGCAACAAGGGATTGCGATGGTCCAGGGATTCCTCGGCACCGACCTACTCAGTGTAATTCAGACAGTTGGCTACCGGACGGCGTTCGCAGTATGGTCAAACGCAGAAAACACGCCAGAAATGGGGCTGACCGTCCACTCAGGCGGGAATCTCAGCGAACTCCAACGGTTCACTAAAATTGTAGAAGGACTCATCGGGATGTCCGATACAAATACCTTTCACGTAGACGCTGGCGAATACCAACGGGTCCCCTACAACATGATGAAGGTGAACCAGCAGTACGTGGCGAAGTATGGGTTTGTTGATGAGTTTCTCGTCCTCGGCATCGGTGAGAATGCTTTCGAGAAATTGATGGATACGTTCCGAAAGAAAGAGCCTTCCATCGCGAAAAACACGCACTATGCCAAAATATCCAAAGCGGTAGGTTCTGGACAGGTTTCCCTTTTCTGCAACGTTCAGCAGACACTCAAAAGTTTTCCGGTAGATGAAGAAAAAGAAGATCTCAATGATTTAGAGAAACTCATAACGGCATTGGACGAACTTGATGTCTTTGAGGTGCTGTTGGGAGAATTCAACGTGTTAGAAACCGGCGAGTTCTTCACCTTGTACGGACCATTTACGCAGCACGCTATTGAACGGTTCTATCAGTTAGCTCCTAATTCTGGGCATCTTTTGAAAGGCGAAAATCGTTTCAAAACGGTCAAAGCCGTGTCCACAGACGAAGACTTGTTCATCGCTATCGCACCGGTGGTTTCTGAAGTCCTTTGGCAAGGCATTAGCAAATTCATTGCTGAAGAGGCAGATGACGATGTTTATGCAGGCATATCTTTTTTGGAAGGCCTCTTGAACCTGAATCTGGAAGACGATATTTTTCCAAGTCTGACAGGCGAAATTGCCATAGCCATAAATGACTTGGCACAGTTTGACCCAAGTGCCTTGGAAAGTCTGGAAATCGAGTTTGACGGCGCGTTTTCAATGGATGCTGGCGGCGCGGAAACACAAGGTGCCCTAATTTTTAATGCAAGTAACCCACGCAAATGGAGCCAGTTGGGCAATAGCATTTCTAACTTGCAAAATCTCTCTGTTTCTCAAACAGACCACAATGGGGTAAGCGTGTCCACATTTGCGACCAACCTCCACTACGCCACGGTAGATGGACTTTTTCTTTTCGGTTCCTCGGAAGAGCAGATGTATGCCCTTATTGATGAAATCAAAAACGGTAAGAGTCCGGTTTACTTCATGCAGCTGCCGAAGCCCCCTATAGCGATTGCGCAGCTGAATGTGGCGCGGGCTTTCGAGCTTGAGAAAGGACCGCCACCTTCCGATAGGGTTTTCGTCAATTCCAGTGAAATTCCGCCAATGGTGGCGTGGGTTTCGGTTAAAGATAACGAAGCGTCGTTAGAAATGAGCCTATCACGGAAAACCACTGGTCTTGAGGCACTCGCCAGATTGATGCCATTTGTTATTTGGAATATGGAAGGGCAATAGATGATGAAAGAGGCGAAATCTACTATAACTTCAAACGATAAAGGAGTGAAATTATGCGTCAGAAACGATATGTTTGGATGATAGCAGCTATCATTGGTGTGCTGCTCGGTTTGGGAATCGGTCAGAGGGTGAAATCTCAGGAAGCAACAGCAGCACCACAAGAAGGTTTTGCGCAACTCAAGGTGGAACTCAACGCACTGAAAGCACAACAACGCGCACTGCAAGCAGAATGGCAAGCTGAGCTCCTTGCACAAGTTGTACCGACGTTGGCTGACGAATCCGAGAAAGCGAAACGTCAATTTGTGGATTTCTTAGCGGATATTGGGAGGCCAGGGACGGCTGCGCTCATCGCGATACTCCAGGATCCGTCTGAACAGATTCGACAAAAGGCTGCCGATAAGTTAGGCGCAATCGGCGAACGTGAGAGAAAGGCGAAACGGAATGTCGATGCCATCGCTATCGGATTGGCGACAGCCCTTAACGACCCGTCTGACAAAGTTTTCCGTGAGGCACTCGAAGAATTAGACGATGTACGTCCAACTTCACCGGAATCAATGGCTGTTGTCATTCCCGCACTTATTGCAGTCCGGACGAGAGGATCATCGGAAACACGCGCCGATGCGCTTGATGTATTAGGTGGCATCGGCGAAAGCCGCGCAAAAAACGGAGAACCCACAGATAGCATCCGCGATGCCTTAATCGCCAGTCTCGCAGACGAATCCTCAAGCGTGCGAACAAACGCTATAGAAGAGTTGTCTGATATACGAGCAGCCTCCTCAGAAACCTTCACCGCACTCACAAATGCTTTGGCTGACAAATCCAAGTCTGTCCGAAACCGTGCCGAAGATGAGCTGATTCAACTCGGCAAAGGTGCTGCCACAACCGCTATTCCGATATTGGCAGATGGATTGGGGAACAACACATCACCCGTGACCCGTGTACACATTATCGATGTCTTAGGGGCAATTGGTGAAAAGGGTAAAACGACTGAAGACTCCGAGAGAATGATTGTTCAAGCACTCCTCGGCGCACTGCAAGACGCTCATGAGGATGTCCGACGCAACGCTGCTGACGAACTCGGTGAAATGCGTGCGACTTCACCCGACGTGCTGCCTGCATTGACAAACGCCCTTGATGATAACTCTCAAAAGGTTCGCAACGCTGCACAAAAAGCGATTCAACGGATTGAAGGGGCGAAATAGCAATTTAGCAATTTCCAGGCATATCTCTGAAGCGGAAATAGATTTCATTAATCACTCTCAATGCGGTAAATTGGCATGCGGACGCGCGCTGCGCCTTCTTCTAATGCTAATTGCTTAGATGTTTTTAGGTATGCAATAAAACTCTCGACTTCTTGAATACCGCCAGGCGGACTTAGCGGCGTTATCAGCCTTAAGAACGCTTCTGCGTTGTTAATAGCATCGTCAAACGTCATATTACCGTTGTTGCTGCGTTTTATCGTTTCAACGACAATATCGACATCTGGAGAATTTCCAAATTGTTCGCGGAAGGCATCGTCAAGACGTTGATATGCGTAGTCTGGATCAGTTGTGAGATAGGCGTTGTAATCATCATAGCCTGCTTTTACGAGTTTTACGTCAAAGGGAAATTTTTCAGTGGAACCGGTGGAATCTGCGAATTCCGTATCCGTGAGTGAGTTGGTACCTATTTCCCCAAAGAAATCTTGGAAAAACGTATTGAGCGTGTCATTTTCCTCTTGTATAACTTCATCACCACTCACAGATTCAGCACTTTCTGGACTATCGGTTACTGTTTCTGATTCTATTTCACTCAATAGATCGGTATACGTGCGATTTACTTGGTTTTGATTGATTTGATGCTGAACCTCTTCTCGGGGCGTAAAAAAAAGTCCAGGAGTTGCTTGTGTAATGGGAGCCTTCGGCAGAGATTCGTTAAATCTCTTTAACTCCCATTGTGTGTAGAGAAAGATTCCGACACAGATGAGAATAGTCAGAATGCTGGCAACGCTTAATAAGCGATAAGGATTGATATGCATTTCCCTATTCCTCCTTTGGATTTGACGGTTTGTCAGGCAAACCGATGAATGCTCTAATGGGTCCTGCAATTTTACGATTACGATCTTTGCTGAGTTTATTAAGAGCTTCAAGCGAGCGTCCCAGTTCTTGAATCATTTTCTTTTGGGTTTCGGGTGCCGTATCCTTCAGCATCTGAATTTGTAACTCGACAAATGTAATAACATCCCCAAGTGTAGAAACGTCTGTGGTGAAAAGTTGAACACCGAGAGAAACCCATTTCTCAAGAAGGGGATGTTCAGCGTAGCCTCTTGACGTTGCTTGTTTGAGAAATTCGGTGCGAGCGGCTTCGGCATCTGTTCTGAGGTGCTCGTTTTTGTTTTGATGGTTTTTGCGCGTATCTCTAATTGTGGGATTCTCTGTTGGTTCTTCATGGGAGTACCTGTGAAATAGATTGGGATTCCTATTGAGTGTTGTAAGTATCCTCTGGTGGTTTTGTATCTGTGCTGCGTACTTTTTCGTATCAATATCAGTGAGCATCCGGATTTCCAATTCAGACAGACGCATCACATCCGACGAGTGTTCGGTTCCATTTCGGCTGAGTCGGAAGTAGAGGGGAATCCATTCATCAATGAGAAGGTGTTTGTTAAACAGATTGTTGGCGACGTTCCGAAGTTCAGTGCGTGCTGCTTCCGGTTGGGTAGTAAGACGTTCTTTGAAGGTTTCAAGATGTTTTGCCCATAGTATATCGCTGACTAAGTGAACGTGAGGCGGAGTACTTTCTTTCACGCCGTCTTGATGCCCATAAGAAAGCCAGCTAAAACTACAGCAAATGAAGTAAAGCCCACACATTATTATAAATTTCATTATTTTATCCTTAAGCTAAAGAGCAAGTCCTTCCAGTTTCAGAATAGTAACGGGAGGATTTGCTCTCGTCGGAGTTAAAAGATACGCAATAAGTAGTTTTGGACATAGGCAATTTCAGTTTTCTTAATGTTATCAC
>JAPPII010000082.1:13685-47025 GCA_028820845.1 Candidatus Poribacteria bacterium | reverse complement strand
AAGCGACGACTGAGAATATATCAACTCATTTTCTAATTTTGCGTAAGTCCTAATAAGGATGAAATTACAGTATACTTTAGAACGCTATGCGTTGCAACTGAAAAATGGATCCCGCACGCTCCTAAAGGTTGCGGGGGTCGTTCAGCCAGTGATGAAAACGCTTTATGATGCACACTTTCCAAATGCCGAGACCCGTAGCCCCGGGCCCACCCCCGACTGTCCGGATGCCGATATTCTCACGATCGCATGGCTGCTTGAATACATCGGTGCGGATAGCGAACACGCGGGGTATCCTCGGTTGAAAACTGAATTGAAAACCGTTTTCCCGTGCTTACCCGAAAGGTCGCGTTTCAATAGACGCAGCCGCAATCTCTGGGAAGCCAGTGAAGGTATCCGTCAGACGTTGACGCAGTTTTTACCCAAGTCAGACGTGTTTATTGTAGATTCTTTTCCGATACCGATGTGCGATAGCAACCGGGCGGAAGCGTCAAAGTCTGACTTGAAATGGGAAACCGACGGTTCGGGGACGCTTGCCGCTTATGGACATTGTGCAACGAAAAACCTCGTAACGTTCTACGGATTAGGACTTACGTAATTTTAACCGTAGACCGATCTGTGATATAGAGATACTTGAAAAAACACAAGCATTCTGGTGGCACAACCTAACAGGTTTGCGGCGTACTCGCCCCGGTGAATGCCAATAAGGCATTCATACCGTTGATTCATGCGACGTGCATCATGCTACAAAAGAACATTCTGCGTAAGTCCTAAGGATATTACCATGAGCATAGTTTACTACAACGTATAAAATATTGGACATACCTTATTTACATGAGCCAAAAATTTTATGTGTTTATGTGAATCTGCTTGAAAATAGATTTAAAATCTGTTAGGATAATATCTATGAAATCTACCGAAAACTCCGTAAAGAGTGGTAAACAGACAGCAACTATGAAAATTATACACACAGCCGATTGGCATATTGGACAACGACTTCACGAACGTTCCCGACTTGACGAACACAAACAATTCCTCGACTGGCTCCTTGAAACAATTCAGCAACGTGGTGTTGATCTTCTCCTCGTTTCAGGAGATATTTTTGACACTGCCCTCCCATCAGCAGAGGCAACCAACCTCTACTATCGATTCCTCTACCGTCTTTTTAATAAAACCGATACCTATACGGTCATCACCGCAGGCAATCACGATTCTGCAAGACACTTGGAGGCTCCACGCGAGTTTCTGGAAATGGGCAGGATTCACGTCATCGGTCTGGCAAATGAGGTTCCCAAATGTGTGTTACCCTTTCCACCCGACAATCCGCGCGTAATGGTTGCGGCTGTCCCTTATCTGACCGAAACAGACCTTCCACATGTTTCCTATGAGACAGAGATAGAAAGGAATGAACGGTATCGAGAACGGCTCAAATCGTTCTATGCTGATTGTGTTTCGGCTATGCCAGCGGAGCTTCCAAAGATTTTGATGGGACATCTCTTCGTTCAAGGTGGAACAATAACCGATTCTGAGCGAAATGTCCAGATTGGTGGCGCGACCGCTATCCATGCCCCCGATTTTCCTGAAGATGTGAATTATGTTGCTTTGGGGCACCTCCATAGACCACAAACAATTAACGGCACTGATTACCCAATCCGATATTCAGGCTCACCGATTCCACTGAGATTCAACGAAACGGGTTATTCTAAAGCGGTGCGGCTGCTGGAGTTATCTGATAACGGAACATTGGTGCGAGATGAGGCTATTGAGATTCCTGTCTTCAAGGAATTGTGTATAGTCAAGGGAGATGAAGACTCTGTTCTCTGGGACGCACGGACACAGGCTTGGGATGGGAAGTATATCCAAGTTAAACTGAAATTAAACAAACCGCAAACGGGGATTAATGATAAAGTGCGCCAAGCGTTCAGTGAGCAAGGCGGGGAAGTCCTGAGTGTTGAGATTGAATCAGCGGAAATGACACGCGGATTGGAAATCCCTATTGAAGATATGAAACGTCCCGAAGAAATCTTTAAACAATTTCACAAAAGGAAATTTGATGGGGAGCCGCCTGATAAAACCTTGACACAAACTTTTCGTGAATTAATCCAGATGGTTGAGGGTACTGAATGAAAATATGTAGACTCAAGCTTAAGAACCTAAACAGCTTTCGTGAAGAAATAGATATTGATTTTGAAGGTCCGTTATTAGGCGATACGTCCCTTGTGGCGATTACCGGTCCAACGGGTGCGGGGAAAACGACGTTGTTAGACGCGATTTGCGTCGCACTCTATGGAAAAACACCGCGCTTGAGTGGAACGGGGAGTCAGCATCCGAGGCATCTTATCAGCCATGGTGAAAAGGAAGGATTTGCTGAAGTACATTTTATAGCAAAGGGAACAGTTTATATCGCCTCTTGGTCCATTAGGCGTAGAGGTGCTGCAGAGGTGCGATTGTCTTATGCGGAGGATGGTAAAGTCATCAGCGATAGACTGAGTGGTAAAGGGAAGGCACTCGGTCCAAGCCAAAGGACAGTGAGCGAGGAGGTTGAATCTCTCTTGGGACTTGATTTTGGTGCTTTCAGACGTTCTGTCATGTTAGCACAAGGTGAGTTCGCCGCCTTCTTGAAAGCGAGTAGGGAAAATAGACGCACGATCTTGGAAGCAACGGCGGGGATTGATATCTATGAGATATTGAAAGATAGGTTAAATGAAAAGGTTGCCGAGGTTGAGGCGGCAAATGCCGATGTCGTTGCGGAAATAGAAAAAATCCCGGAAGCCTCTCCTGATCAACTTGGGGCAGCAGAGACAGAACTTGACGGATTGAAAAACGAAGCCAATCTCTTAGAGACACAAAGCCGGGAAATTCAACAGGAGAAGATTCGGGAAACAAAGCGTAAAGAGGACTATGAGAAACTCCAATTTTCAGAAGAGCGTCAAGTAGAACTCTCAGGTCAGCAGCAAGGAATTGATGCCCTCCAAGCAGAATTGGAAAATGCCCAACGTGCTGAACGTCTCCGTCCTGAGAAACAGATGTATGATGCTGCAAAATCCGATCTTCAAAAAGCAAAGGAAGCACTCGATACAGCAACGGCTGAGAAAACGGATGCGGAAAAGCAAGTTGAAACAGACAAAGCCAATTTTGACAGAAAAGAAGAAGCGTATCAGATAGCAGCAACCGCACATATCAAGAAAACCGATGTTTATGCTGATGCTAAATTAGATGTAGGACGGGCCACCAATCAGTTTGCTGAAGCGGAGAATCGGACTCCAAAATTGTCGGATTTGAATGATGAGATTGACACGCTTTCGGACGAGTTAGCCAACAAAGAAACTGAGCAAACCGGGTTACAGAAACAGATTAAAGACGCGCAAACCTTTTTGGATGAGAATCCACTTCCATCAGACAGGCAGCACCGTCTCACTCAAGCAAATGTTCTTTCCACACAACTCGATTCACAACAGAAGCAGTTGGAAACGGCATTGGCAAACGAAGTAGATCACGGTAAGAAAATCGTGTCACTGAAACATGAAATTAAAGAATTGTCCGAAATTCGTGAAGAGCGACTTGCAGAAAAGACCAATGCGAAGTCTATATTGGAAACGGCTACCGCTGAATTGAACAAACTTCTGGCAGTTGGGACCCGCGAGGAATGGATCACTCAGAAACAGCAAGCGAGCGAAGCATTGCCGGTCGCGCAGAAATATGAAACGGCGGAAAATGATTTGGTGGATGCTGAAGGCCGTTTGCGTCAACTGAAGGAAGCAAAGGCAGATTTAGACGCAGAGCTTGAGCAGATTGATGGAAAGTTGGCGGAACGCGAGGGAATATATCAACGCGCGGCAGAAGCAGTCCAACGCTGTGAAGAAAAACGAGAGTTGGCACTTTTGGCAAATCCTATCAATAAACTTCGACAACGCCTTCAACCGGGAGAACCGTGTCAGGTATGTGGATCAACAGATCATTCCTTTGTTCATATTGCGGAATCTGAAGACGATAACCTACTGCAGAATGCTGAGAATGCCTTAAAAGGCGCGAGGGCCGAGGCTAAAACTGCCCAAGATCAGATGCAGGCTTTGAAGGTGAAACAGGGGCAAACGCAACAAAATAGACATAATACTAATCAGCAAATTAAGGATTGCGAATTCAAAATAGAGACGCTGCAGGACGATAAGGTAGAACGCCTCGCGGAGTGGCAGGGGATTTACCCGGATGAAGATATTTCATCCCACTGGACAGCTGAACAGATTGAAAGTGCGGATGCCGCTATTGCAGCTCTCGGAACAGCCGAGAAAGCCCAGACAACAGCATCGCATGCTTACAATATGGTAGCACAGCAACTTGAGACCTGTGAAACTGACATTGCCCGTGAGGAGAAATCTCTGAACCAAGCCGAAAAACAGTTGCAAGATGTGAAAAATACCGTTTCCAATTTGCAAGTTGACGTTGATTCTATTGAGGAGCGTTTTTGGGAATTCCTGCCGGAGACTTTCCACGGTGTTACGCCAGATGTGGCGGTGGATCAGTTTGACAAAAAAATTGAGGAAGTTGAGACGCGCAAGGATAAACTGGATACTGCAGAGACCGACCTTAAGCTGCTTAACGCTAACATTGAAACAGATCGACGTGATCTGAAAAGTTTGTCCGATAACCGCGAAAACTTACAAGATGAAATAGACGAATACCGACGCGAAGGGAAAAGGCTTTTAGACACCGTTCGTGGGAAGACGGGTGGTTTGGAAACGGAAGCTGAGATTGATGCCGCTATTGATAAGTTAGAAGTGGAACTGCAGGCGAAAGAAGATGAACGCGATGAGGCGCAACAGCAATTACAGGAGAGTATCAATCTATCCACTCAAAAGCAGACTGCTCACGGGATTTCCGAAAGGCAGCATAAAGAAGCCGCTGAAAAACTTGAAAGGGCACAAAAGACTTACTTCGATAAGTTAGAGATGGCAGGATTTGATTCACCGGAAGCGCAAGACAACGCCTTCCGAGACGATGTGCAATTGCAAGAAATAACCGCTTATATTACTGATCATGAGGATGAAAAACAACAACTCCAGTTAACAATCGCCGACTTGAAAGGACGATTTGAGGAAACACCCTTTGATCCGAAAGCGTTGGCGCGGATTGAGGCCGAAGCGAAAGAAATTGGGGAACATCTTCAGATAAAGCAGCAAGAAGTTGGGGCGCAACAGCAGAGAATTGATGACTTGAAAGATGCACTTGAAAAACGAGAGGCTCTTGGTGGTGAAATAGCGGCGGCTGAAGCAGAATTGATGCGTTGGAAAAGATTACAAGAAACAATCCCCAGAAACGATCTACGCGATTTTGCTTTGGAGATTATGTTTCGGCAGATGGGCAGTTTGGCAAACGAGCAGTTAAAATATCTTACTTCAGAGCGCTACCAACTTAAAGTTGAGACTATCGGCGATTTGAGTGTCATTGATCGCTGGAATGCCAACGAAGAACGTCCTGTTGAGACCCTCTCTGGTGGAGAATCATTCCTGACGAGTCTCGCTTTGGCACTTGCCTTAGCGGATCTGAGTCGCGGGCGTGCGCAGCTCAACTCGCTGTTTCTTGATGAAGGTTTTGGCACGCTTGACAGAGAGACGCTCGACGTTGCTATCTCTGCACTGGAGGGACTCCGCATGCAGGGACGCAGCATCTTTCTCATCAGCCATGTTCAGGAGTTGACAAGACGGATACCTGTCAAAATTAATGTTAGGAAACGTGGGGACGGTAGTTCGTCTGTGCAGGTTCAAGGTTAATTTATAACAAAATTGGAGGTTTCATAATGAAATTTGGTTTTATGTCGTCTGTGTGTCCGCCGTTGACGATGGCGGAACTGATTGACAAAGCGAAACACTACAACTATGAACACTTGGAACTCCGCGTGGAGTGGGATCATGGACACGGTGTGGAATTAGATTCGACCGCACAGCAGTTGCAAGAAGCACGCGCTCGGCTTGCTGATAGCGGCATTGATCTCTCTTGTATCGCTACGGGGTGTCGGTTCATTGATCCAGATGCCAGTAAACGCGCCGAACAAGTGGATTTGCTCAAGCGGTATATTGATTTATCCGAGAAGATGGGGGCAAAGAATATCCGTATTTTTGGGGATCGGGTGCCGGAAACCCCGGTTGAGGTGTCTCAGACACTGGATTGGGAAGCAGAAGGGATTCGCGCGTGTGATGGTTTGGCAGGTGATGCTGGAGTTGCGCTCTGTTTGGAAACACACGGCAACCTGATTGGGAGTTGGGTTGCGGAAACTATACACCGAGCAGCAGCGAAAAATACTTTTGTGAATTGGCACGCAGCGCATCACGTTCGCCACGGAGAACCTATAAGTGTCGCTTATGTGCATCTACGCGGTAAGGTGCGACACGCACACGTCAATTTCGGGGACAGTGGACCGCTGCCAGACACGGAAAGGGATTCGTTGACGCTCCTTGCACAAGATGGATATGACGGGTACGTTTCTATTGAGGTTATCAATCCGCCGGATTCGGATGCTGTGCTCCAACGGCATGCGGAATTATACAAAACATTGTAAAACGGCTATCAGCAGTCGGCTTTCAGATTCTCTTCCTGACCGCTAACTGCTGATTGTTGACTGCTATTAAACCAGGACTTACGCAATTTTGACCGTAAGGCATTCTGTTAGATGGAAATGCTTGGACGAACACGGTTTCCTTTGGAATGCACAACCTAACAGGTTATGCTACAAAAAAGCATTCTGCGTAAGTCCTATTAAACGCTAAATGACTCACCGCAACCGCACGTATTCTGTGCGTTCGGGTTCGTAATCTTGAACCCTGAATCCATCAAACCGTCGTTATAGTCAAGCACCGACCCGGCGAGATAGAGCGTGCTCCTGGGGTCGATAAAGACCTTCAAGCCGTGAAATTCAAACACCTTGTCGGTGTCTTTTGCTGTGCCGAATTCAAGGTTGTATTGGAAACCAGAGCAACCACCACCGACGACTTGCATGCGTAAACCGAGGTCGGATTCGGTATCATTGTTATTAATAAGTGCGATGGCTTTTTCTGCGGCAGACTCTGTGACGTTAATCATGGTACTTATACCTCCGTTTTAGACATAAAATCGGCGATTGCTGTTTTTAGGACTTCCTCAGCAGCTCCCGCGTAACGTTGTTTATCTTCTGGCAGCCCACCCAATGCCTCGGAAATCTGGATGGCAGTAATTTGAAGTGCCTCTGAAACCTTGCTACCCATAACCATTTCGGTAAGGACAGAAGTACTTGCGATAGCAGTCGGACATCCGAAGGCGCGGAACTTTGCCGCAACAATCACGTTGTTGGCTACTTTAAGTGTTAGCTTTAGCATCTCACCGTTGGCAGGAGAACCGACAGTAGCTGCGCCGTCGGCATCGGTAATCGTCCCAACGTTGCGCGGATTTTCGTAGTGTTCAATTACCTGTGGCGTATACATTGGACATAGCCCATAAGCCATTCGGAAAAAGTCTGTTTTTGCAATTATACAACATTTTCAGACGCTTGTCAAATTTTTATGATTGCAATTCCATCCTAATTCTTTTACACTGATAGTAAAAGAAAATATGGAGGGATCCATGATGCTTCAGAAATATCACTTACCATTCGGTTTAGCCGTCTGTTTTCTGCTGATGTACCCATTTACAAGTTTTGCCGTGGAGGAATTCAAGGTCTCTAAAAATGGAAAAGGTGATACGACGTTTTCTGCTGGTCAAGCGACTTAGAGTATCAACCTACCGATGATGATTATGAAAAGGCGGAGGCAAAGAAGTTACCAGTCCAACCGGAAGGGTTACTGACAACAACGTGGGGGCGACTTAAACAGTAGTTTCCTGGTCCGTGTCTGTTGTTTTTGATTCTAACTCGGCTTGGCATTCGGCGCAGTGACCGATGATCTCATTACGGAAGCGCACTGGCTTAAATTGATGTGCCTCGCACACCGATTTTTGCAATGCGTCAATTCGTGGTTCTTTAAACTCAACAATCTGATTGCACCGCAGACAGATGAGATGGGCGTGTTCTTGGAGAGAATGGATACTTTCGTAGCGAGTGTTCTTCTGTGCGTCAATGAATTCAGTCAATAATCCACTTTTTACAAGTAAGGGCAGTGTCCGATAAATCGTTGGACGGGACACCAAGTATCCGTTTCGGCGCATCTGAACCAAGAGGTCCTCTGTTTGAAAGTGGCCTGGATAGTCAAAAACTTGGTTTAAAATATCCAATCGCTTTTGCGTCAAACGGAGTCCGCAACTTTTAAGGTAGTCTTCAAACTGCGTTATGAACTCAGGATCAAGCGTAGATTTGTCGTTGGCAGGCTGCATTTTCCGTCCCCTTTCAGTTGGCGTGAAAAGAGAGACTACGGCACGGCGGTGCGAGATCATTTTTTACCGCATATTTATAAAAGAGTTCCATGCCTGCGATCGCATCTTCGTTCAGATCGTATTTGATGCTATCTTGCAAATAGGCGAGACAGAGCGTTTCCGGTAGTCCCAATTTTTTCGCTTCAATCCGTGCAATTTCGGGTATTTGTGCCGTCCCACGTTCCTTTGATTCAAGAAGCACTTGTGGTAAGTCACCGAGATCCACTTCTTGCCTTGCAACCCAGCAGGCGTAGACAAAGGGTAGCCCCGTAAACTTATACCACACTTCACCGAGGTCAATGCTATACTCCGTCGAACCGAGATGCCTGAGTGCTGCGTCTCCGATGAGCAGGACTGCCTCAAAAGGCGGGTCTTGACGGTTTTCAAGAGCCGCACGTGGCGTTACCGTTGGCGCGCACGGGATGAATGCTGGTGAAATTTTATACTTTTCAGCGAGTAGAATTTTCAGCAGCGCGACAGAGGAACGCGAGTTCGTATCGAGTGCAATGCGTCGAATCTCCTGAACTGGCACACGACTAAACAATTGGATACTTCGGACGTTGCTGTGTGATGTGATTGATATATCTGGTAGAATACAGTAAGGTGTATTCGACGGATTCGCACGATAATATTCGACAATCGGAATCAGTCCGACATCCAATTCGTCTTTACTTAAAAGTGTTGAAACACGACTCGGAACATCAACACTGAGGGCAATATCCGTTTTAATCTCTTTGTTCAAAAGGGGGTAAATAAGCGGTTTGGTATTCAGAAACGAAACTGCGCCTACCCTTATGCGGCTTTTCGGTACCACTGATTCCCCTCTCGAATAATTTCGTTGTAAAGTGTATCGCGCTCGACAGGCACGAAGCCGGCTTCTTCAATGAGGTGCGTTAGTTGGGAAACAGAAACAGCCTCTGGCGTGTCTGCGCCTGCCATGTGTGTGATTTTCTCCTCGGTTACCGTGCCATCAATATCGTCTGCACCGAAGCGGAGTGCGACTTGTGCGGTCTTCAAACCGGTCATAATCCAGTAAACTTTGATATGGGGGACGTTATCGAGCATAAGGCGCGCAACGGCGATGTTCCGAATATCTGTTAGCCCGGTTGTTGAGGGCAGGTATGCCATTCGGGTATTCAGCGGATGGAACGCCAATGGAATGAAGGTCACAAAGCCACCAGATTTATCCTGCTGCTCCCGTAGCCTGATGAAATGGTCAACTCTGTCCTCGTTTGTCTCAAGGTGTCCGTAGAGCATTGTTGCGTTGGTAGCAATTCCGAGGCGATGTGCTATATCGTGAACTTCTAACCAACCTTCAGCACTTAATTTGCCGGGACAGATTTTCTCACGGGTCTCTTCTGCGAAGATTTCAGCACCGCCTCCGGGCAGCGAATCCAAACCTGCTTCCCGTAATTGGGTGAGGACTTCTTCTATTGACATCTTAAAGATGCGTGAGAAGTGATGAATTTCAACGGCTGTGAAAAATTTGAGGTGTACCTGTGGCATCCGTTCTTTGAGACCTCGGATGATGTCGAGGTAGTAGTCGAATGGCAGCTTCGGGTGTAACCCACCAACACTGTGGATTTCGGTACATCCCTGTTCTATAGAGTACATCGCCTTGTCTAAAAATTCGTCAACGCTCATCTCCCACGCCCCTTCGGTCTGCATATTTTTTCGGGCAAATGCACAAAAGTGGCATCGAGCGTGGAGGATACAGACATTTGAATAATCGATGTGTTGGTTGATGTTGTAGTAGGCGACGTTCCCGTTTAAGCGTTCACGCATAGAGTTTGCAATAAATCCAACGCCAGTAATGTCTGGACTTTCATAAAGCGAAACCCCTTCCTCAAAAGAGAGGCGCTGCTCTGCTTGGACTTTTTCATAGATAGCAGGCAGTTTGGGGTCTGTAAAACGACTATAGTTCTCCATTACTTTTTATTCCTGATCGATCATCAATATTTTTTGCTTCGCTCCGTGGTAAGAAAAAAAATCTTGACACTTGTCTCATAGTGAAAGTATTATAGCACAATACCTTTAAAAAATGCAAGTCTTTTAACACGACTTACGATTTTCGCCAGAACTTTTCTCAGAGAGAGGAAGAAGGATTTATGTCAAAATTAGGGCTTATTCACTATAATTACGCAAGCAAATCACTTGACGATTTTCTGAAATTCACAAGTGAGACGGGATTCAGGTACGTTGAACTTCAGGTAGGAACTGTCTGGAATTCGGAGACCGCTGATCCTGAAAAAAATGCCGAAGCTGTGAGAGCACAGGTTGAGGGTTATGGCTTACAAGTCTCTGCCCTTGCTGCCGGGAACGATTTCGTCCTGCTTGAGGAAGATGCCATCTGTGCTGAGGTTGAGCGCATGGAACGCATTGGGAAACTTGCGAAACTCGTTGGCACTTCTATCCTGCGTACAGAAGGTGGGAGAGCGAAGGATGCCGTTCCAGAGAGCCGTTGGGTTGAAGCGATGGCGGGTTGCCTCACGCGATGCCTCGAATTCGCGGAACGGGATGAGGTTTATTTGGCGGTGGACAATCATGGCATTGTTACAAATGACGGCGATTTGCAGGTGGAACTCTTTGAGCGGGTCGGTTCCAAGTATGTCGGTGCGAATATGGACACGATGAACTACCGCTGGGCAGGACACGATTTAGAGACAGTTGGCAGGTATTATGAAATCGTCGCACCTTACACACTCCACACGCATTTGAAAGATGGAACGGGTTCGCGCGCTGACTATCGCGGCGAGGCACTTGGTGAAGGTGAGATAGATCTCGCAAAGGCAATTCGGTGTTTGAGAGAAGCCGGTTATGACGGTGTCTGGTGTTGTGAATACGAGGGTAGAGAGAACGACGGAACGGGTCAGCGGAAAAGTTTTGCCTGGATGCAAGAAAACCTCTAATCCGATGAACAGCCCGCCTCGTATCATTACCTTAACAACCGACTTCGGCACGAGTGACGCTTATGTTGGGGTTATGAAAGGTGTCATCCTCGGTATTAACCCGAGTGTGCAGATCGTTGACATCACACATGCTGTTCCACCACAGGACATTCATGAAGCCGCCTTCTTAATCCATTCAGTGCCTCGCTACTTTCCGAAAGGCACGATTCATACTGTCGTCGTTGACCCGGGGGTAGGGAGTGACCGACGGGCGATAATCTGCCAAACAGACGGCGCATTTTTCGTCTGTCCTGATAATGGAATATTGAGTTATCTGCTGCAAGGGACTGAGAATGAAGAAGCGCAATCGGGAAATGTAGTGGCGATTCAAAACCGAGACTATTTTTTGCCAGAGGTGAGCCAAACATTCCACGGTCGGGATATTTTCGCTCCTGTTGCTGCACATTTATCGCTGGGTGTGCCTCTTGCGGACTTCGGTCCATCCGTGCAAGATCTCGTTCGCCTTCCGATTCCGACACCACAAGTTTCTAAAGACACGATAATCGGACAAATTGTCAAAATCGACGCATTTGGGAATGCAGTCACAAATATTTCAGAAGGTGTGCTGAATCACTGGCAAAACGGTCCTACCTCAGAAGTTTCTGTTTATGAAATTAGGATAGGAGATGTGCAGCTGAAGCGGCTGAACCGTGCTTATGCTGAATCTGACATCGGTGAACCTTTGGCAATTATCGGAAGCTTTGGACTATTAGAGATTGCTGTAAATGGTGGGGATGCCGCCGAACGTTTAGGACTGAAACGTGAGGATTCTGTTATCGTTCATCGGCATTGAATGTTGGTGCATTTAGGTGGTGTGATTGGGAATTGCTGCCTATAGAATGGTTTGACATTCGCAGATTTTTTGGGTATACTTAACGTATATCTCTACCAGGGACATTCGGGAAAGGAGAAGTACTGATGGAAACCAGACCAAACACACTCTTAACCCCTTACGCGCCGACCGAAGCGTCGGATCTCTACCCTGAATCGGATGGGAAACCTATGGCTGAAACCGATCTTCATATTGATGCAATAATTCGCGTGCGGCATATTCTCAGAGCCTACTTCGCTGGGGTGCCGGATGTCTATATTTCCGGTAACCTCATGATGTATTATGAAGACTCGAGACCGCCAAAAGCCGTCTCACCCGATATACTCGTCACTTTCGGGGTTGGTAAGAAACCCCGACGCACCTATAAGATATGGGAGGAAGGGAAGCCTCCGGATTTGGTAATAGAGTTTTCGAGCAAAGGCACTGTTCAGACCGACTTAGTGCGAAAAAAGGAACTCTACGCTGAACTTGGGATTCCGGAATACTTCCTATGTGATGTTGATAGACGTTATCTCCCGACACCGTTAATTGGGTTTCGGCTGGTTGGTGGCGAGTATATTGAGATCTCACCGAACGCTGACGGTGGGATTCGCTCAGAGATTTTAGGGTTGGATTTTTGTTTTCTCGCCGATGGTTTGGGCATTTACAACCCTACAACAGAGGAGTGGTTGCAGACCCCAGAGGAGGCAGCGAACGCACGCGCTGCACGTGATAGAAAACGTGCTGAACGTGCTGAAACCGAACTTGCCCGTCTCCAAGAAGAACTCGCCCGCTTGAAAGAAGGCACGTAACAGCAGCAAGCTGCAGCCTAAAAAGGAGCACCTCATCAATTGAGACAGATAACTTTAACAGGTATTAAACCGACAGGACAGCCGCATATCGGGAATTACCTCGGTATGATTAAACCTGCACTGGAACTTGCCGAAACATATCAGGCACTCTACTTTATCGCAGACTATCACGCACTCACGACTGTCCGGAACAAGAAAGAGTTAGTATATCTAACCCATCAAGCGACAGCGACGTGGTTGGCGTTGGGGTTGAACCCGGATGAGGTAATTTTCTACCGTCAATCGGACATTCCAGAGGTGTTCGAGTTGTCGTGGGTGTTGGCGTGTTTCACAGCAAAGGGTTTACTCAACCGCGCACATGCCTATAAAGCGATCGTTGATGACAACATCGCAGAGGGGCGCGAAGAGGATAAAAACATCAACGCTGGACTTTTCACTTATCCGGTTTTGATGGCAGCAGACATTCTGCTCTACGGGACCCACATTGTTCCTGTCGGACTCGACCAGCAGCAACATCTCGAAATTACGCGCGATGTTGCACTCACTTTCAACGGGAATTACGGCAATATCTTGACGATTCCAGAAGCCGTGATTCGGAAAGAGGTGATGACGATCCCTGGTATCGACGGCAGAAAGATGAGCAAAAGTTATAACAACGTCATCCCGATTTTCGCACCGTCGAACCAAGTGCGCAAACCCGTTATGCGTATTGTAACCGATTCCAAACTGCCAGAGGATCCGAAAGACCCGGATGAATGTAACGTCTTCGCAATCTATCAGCATTTCGCTGATGCGGACGCTGTTGCTGCGAAACGGGAACTCTATCTCAACGGTGGACTCGCATACGGTGAGATGAAGAAGGAGCTGTTCGCGTTGTTAGAGGCTACGTTTTCTGACAAGCGCGACCGGTATAATGCGTTGATGGACAATCCGGATGAATTGGATAAGGTACTTGAAGAGGGTGGGAAAAAAGCACGCGATATCGCAGTCCCGATTTTAGCAAAGGTGCGTAAAGCCGTTGGGGTGAGTCCTTAAACGAAAGGCGAGGCAGCGTTGCATTGCTACCTCGCCAAATAAGTGAAATTTGCTTTCTACAGAGATGTTCTACTTCCGTATCAACATTTTCCGCGTAGCAGAGAAGTCCCCTGCCGTCAACACATAGAAATAGACACCACTGGCGACCTGTTCGCCAAATTCATTCCTACCATCCCAGTGTGCCGCCCGGCTCCGGGTTTCATATACACCCATTGCTTGATGTCCCAATTGGAGTGTCCGGACCAACTGTCCATTCGTCGAATAGATGGTTATGGCGACATTTGCAGGTGCTGCCAATTGGTAGGGAATCCACGTTTCAGGATTGAACGGGTTGGGATAGTTGGGTAAGAGTGCTGTTGTTTTCGGTACCAGCAGCTCCAAGAGCCGTTCCAGTACCTGGATTCCTCTTTGATAGGAGAGTCCTTTGGGGAGCCCGGTTTCAAGAGCGTCCAAGGAGCCTTCTTGTTTAGCAAGGCTCAACCAGTTCATGACCTCAGCTGCAGTCAACAGTTCGGTTGAACTGGCTTGCAGTGCGGGTGCGGCACCGGTGCCTTCCAATGCGTTCGCCAGAAATGCCCCTCCAGCACCGCCCAATGCATCTGCGAGTAGTACGAGGTCTCGTATATTGACGATCCCGTCTTTGTTTAGGTCTGCCTCATTTTCCCCTGTTTCATCGAAACGCGATGCGAGGAGGACAAGATCAAGGATATTGACAGTCCCATCATTGTTTAAATCTCCTAAGAGGTCATCCACGAGTGCTGCTAAGAGTTCCCCGGTTTCTCGTGCAAGTGTTAGATTCCACAATAGCACTGTGCCATCAAAGCTTCCACTTGCCAGTAGGGATCCTTCGGAGTTGACCGCCACAGTTGTGACATTCCACGTATGTCCATCTAATAGGATCAGTTCCGTGCCCATGGTCGCGTCCCACAAACGGATGGTGGTGTCACTGCTTCCACTGGCAAGGACTCTACCATCAGGTGTGAAAACGACACTTGTCGCTTGATTCTCTTCATCCAGTAGTGTATCTTGAAGTTCCCCGGTTTCTATATTCCAGAAGCGTATTGTCCTGTCTCTGCCTGCACTGGCGAAAGTATTTCCGTCTGGGCTCAAGGCGACACTCACCACGTCGTCTTCATGTTCAGTAAGGGTGTGCAAGATTTCGTAGGTTTCTACATTCCAGATGCGTATTGTATCGTCTCGACTGCCGCTGACAAGTTTGCTGCTGTCGGGACTAAAGGCGAGTGTCTCAACGCCGGCTTCGTGTCCGAAAAGCGTGGTGATGTGGGTGCCTGCTGTGACATTCCAGATGCTTATTGTATCATCTTCACTGCCACTGGCTAACATGCTTCCATCAGCATTAAAGGCGAGACTGATGAGGTAAGAGCTGTGCCCTCTCAGGGTCCTCAGGAGTGCCCCTGTTTCGGCATTCCAGAGGCGGACGGTATTGTCTTGACTGCCACTTGCAATGATGCTGCCGTCGGGGTTGAACACAACGACGTCTACATTTTCCTGATGTCCGATAAGCGTATGTCTGAGTTCCCCGGTGTTTGCATCCCAGAGGCGGATGGTTTTATCCCAGCTGCGTGTTGCTAAGGTGCTGCCGTCTGCGCTGAATGTAACGCTTAAAACGACATCCGTGTGTCCACTGATAGTCTTGAGTTGTTTTCCGGTACGGAGGTCCCAGAAGCGAATAGATGCATCCCAGGCACCGGTGGCGAGTGTCTGCCCATCTGGTGCGAAAATAGCTCGATACACATCAGCTGTGTGTCCGACGAAGGTGTTTATATGGGCACCTGTGTTGACGTGCCACAAACGCACGGTGTCATCTTCACTTGCGCTGGCAAGCAAACTGCTGTCATCACTGAAGTTTATATCGAAGATACTTGAGGTATGCCCTGTGAGTGTTATCTTATGCACGCCTGTCGCAGGGTCCCATAGGTTGATGATCGCGCTCAAATCTCCACTTGCCAATGTCTTACCGTCTGGACTGAAAGCCACACTGTAGACATCATCTTGATGCGCCATCAATGTGTGCTGAAGTTCACCTGTTTCTACATTCCAGACCCGGACGGTATCGTCATTACTACCACTAATGAGCGTCTTACCATCTGGGCTGAAAGCGATGCTGGAAATACCTTCTGTATGTCCTGTTAAAGTATTGATTAGTTCGCCTGTGTCGGGATTCCAGAGTCTAACGTCATTGTCTCGACTGCCGCTGGCAAGCATGCTGCCGTCAGGACTAAAAGCGACGCTGCGGACACTTCGCTGATGGCCCGTGAGGGTGTGCAACATTTCTCCCGTTGCTGTATTCCAGAGGCGGATGGTGGCATCGTTGCCGCCGCCTGCGAGGATAGTTCCATCTGGGGTATAGGCGATGGAAGGAATACCATACTTAATTCCGGTAAAGAGTTCAAGGGGCTCATCGGTTGCTGTATCATATATCCAAATTCCGAGGGAGCCAGAGACTGCGAGCCGGGTGCCATCGGGCGAATACTGGATGTCATATAACCAGCCCTTACCAAGTCGTGCCGTGGCACCTTCAGGTAGATGCCATTGTGGGGAATCTTGGGCGAAGCTGCTTGGTAGGTATAAAGTCGAAGTGGTGAGTAGGGTGAAGATAAAAAAAAGTCCAAATATAGACTTGAAACGGATGAATGAAAATAATTTTTTCATTAAAATTTCTCCTTTTTTCGTAATCGAATCTAAGTTGCTACTTACAATTTTTTTACCATAACACAAAAGGGATAAAAAATCATAAAAAATAGAATTTTGCTTTACATTATCACAAATTCCAAACGACAATGCGCCTCACGGAGTGCTGCCTCAACTGCCTCTGGTGTTTCCGAGCGGGCGAAAATGAAACCGAGATACCGTGCGCCTTCCGGCAACGGGACGACTTCACCACCAATAGGGATTGTGATGTTGACTTCCGTAACACCGTCTACCTTGCGGGCTGCAGACGTGCCACGTACTTCACCAAGAATCCCCGCCTTCGGAACAGGTATCATCATCACCCCCGCTGCCTGTTGCTCCCGATGAAGCATTTCCACGTGCTGCCCAATTGCGTGTCGGATGACAAGTTCTTCCAACGACATGCCAGTGCCAAATCGCAGCGTGCGTGCGCATAGCCCACCAATCGTCCGGGCAGCGATTTCAATGAGGTGCGCGCCTTTTGTATTATGACGTAATTCAGCGTGGATGGGGCCATGGCGGAGTCCTAATGCAGCGGCGGCTTCTGCGGTCGCGCTTTGTAGTTCATTCTGAACCTCGGACGATAGACGCGAAGGCGTGATGTAAAGCGTCTCCTCAAAAAATGGTCCTTCAAGTGGGTCAGGTTTATCAAACAGTGCCAATGTCTTGAGTTCCCCATCCAAAAGAATGCCTTCAAGTGCTACCTCTATGCCGGGGATGTAATCTTCGACCAATACCTCCGAATATGAAGACGCAGTGTCTGTGTCTGCTTCCGTTTCCAAAGTTTGGAGAAGTGTTGTGATGCGCTCGAAGGCATCAGTAAATTCACACGGCGCGTCCGCTCGAATGACTCCGCGGCTTGCAGATAGAGAGAGCGGTTTAATAACACACGGAAAATCAACGTTGTTAGTGATTTTGATAAGATCGTCATGGATTGAGAAACGTCTGAACCTTGGACATGAAACACCCCCTTTTGCAAGTGTCTGCCGTAAGCGGTACTTATTGCGCGTGGCTTTGGCAGATTCAATGGGGTTGTGTGGAAGTCCGAGTGTCGCTGCTGCAATTGTAGCGAGCAAGGTGGTATCGTCATCAACGCCGACGATGGCAGTGATTGGATGTGTTTCAGCAAATTCGGTGATCGTCTGTGTTGCGGCGATTGGCGTACTGAAATCAAACACAAGCGAATCGCGAGGCGATACATCTGCGGTTGTAGCGGCTTCCTCTGAGGCAACGACTACCTCTACATTGAGTTTCATAGCGGCAGCGAGAAAATCGGTTGCTCGGTAGGTTCGCGTCGGAAGTAAAAGAAGGATACGCGGTTTCTCTGAGGCGCGTTCTGGCATTTAGAGACCTCGGGGTTATAGCCGCGATCGGAGGATTTTTTGATATTCCGCATGGGCATCTTGCGGCTCCAATTCGCCATCAAGGACCCGTCGGAGACATTGCACGAAGCCGACAGGTGCGTCCTCACCGAAGATAGTCCGTCCAAATAGGATTGCGCGTCCCCCATTGCTGACAACGTTGTGCGCCAAAGCAAATGTGCTACGTGCGTTTTGTCGAGGTCCACCTAAGGCACCGATGACCAATGTGGTATCAAATTGGCATAACTCACTCCAGACCTCTGATGCTGTGTAGGCGGTTTTGATAAAGCGCGGACGCTGGTGTTTGCGGAGGTAACTCATCGTGCGAACAATGGAGTCGGCGACGTACATACCCCGTTTTTCATCGTCCATTCCTGGTAATTTAATGTTTGGTAAAAATACCTCTAATAGATGGTCAAAACCCTCAATCTCACCAACAACGTGTGCAAACTGTATATATGCCTGTAGCATCCGCTCATCAGCGATCGGGTCGTTGTTGAGTGTGATGGAGTACAACCCCAGGTTAACTCGGCATTCAAGTGCGGGCCCGATCAATGCCTCGCAATAGCGTTGCATGTCTTCAGGGAAGACCGTCTGAAATGGCATCGACAGCCGCGAGGTATAGACCCCGAACCGTGGGTTCCAGATGGCTGTTTCTGAGTTCATTCGGACGATCGGTGTAATCGGTGTGCTTTCAAACAGGTTCTCTTCGAGTGCGAGGGTTTCTGCATCAGCCGGGGTCATCAAGAGTCCATCTAACTGTCCATCAGCGGCGAGGTCGCGTTGAAGTTGCAAAAACTCAGCGTGTGTTCGGTAGTGAGGTTTAGGGTGTTGCACTTGTCCGAGTCCTTGAATCCCAGCGGATGCGAGTGGGTCCGCGGCGAAGACGAGGATCGGGCTGCGTGCAAGCAACTCCGAGTCGGCGAGTTTATCAAATATCCGGTTGCCCATTTATAATTAATTCCTTTTTAATGGTTGTTAGTTGTTGGTTGACTGATAACTATCATAGTGTATTTGTTGGATCGATGTCAATCACAAGTTCAACTGCGTTTGATTTAATTGTGACGGGTGGCTCGTGCGTTAGGTACCTAAGAAGTTGACTTATTTTTTCAACGGCGTTGCTTCGGAGCAAGAAATGCCACCGAAATTTCCCCTCAATTTTCGAGAGCGGTGCCGGTGCGGGACCGAGGATTTCCACAGGATGTGGGCTTGCTCCGTGATCCGTCTGCCAGGTTTCGAGATGCTCCTGCACGGTGTGCGCAGTGTCTATAACCTCTTTCTCATTTTTACCGCGGAGTAAGAGTGTTGCGACGTGTGAAAATGGCGGGTATCGGAAGGCATTCCGCGCTTCGAGTTCTTGGGAATAAAAACCGTCGTAATCATGTTTCTGTGCGGCTGCGATGCAGTAATGCTCAGGCATATAGGTCTGTATGACGACTTTGCCTTCGAGTTCGGCGCGTCCAGAACGTCCTGCGACCTGCGTTAGTAAACTGAAGGTCTGTTCACCGGCTCGGAAGTCAGGCAAGTTCAGTGCGGTATCAGCAGCAATGACCCCGACAAGTGTAACGTTTGGGAAGTCTAATCCTTTCGAGACCATCTGTGTGCCTATGAGAATGTCTATTTTTTGACCTTCAAATGCCTCTAAGATTTGCTGATGTGCGTTTTTCCGAGCCGTCGAATCAGCATCAAACCGTTGTATGTTGGCTTTTGGAAAGGCTTTCCGTACCTCCTGCTCGACAGATTCTGTGCCGAGTCCAAAATAGCGAATGGCAGGACTGCCACACTGTGGACACGTTGTCTGGTTTGGACGTTTATCGCCGCAGTGGTGACAGATAAGTTGCTTGCTCTCAAAGTGAAACGTCATTGAGATAGAGCAGTTGTTGCACTGTTCGACATACCCACAGGTTCGACAGAAAACGTAGGTAGAATGTCCGCGCCGATTGAGAAACAGGATAATCTGTTCTCGCCGGACAAGACATTGCTCCATTGCGCTTCGGAGCAGATCGGAGAAGATCGTGCGGTTGCCCTTCTTCAATTCGCGTCGCATATCGACGATATGGACCTCGGGCATCTTTCTGTCGAGAACACGCGTCGGTAAGTTGAGGAGTCGGTAACTTCCATTTTTTGCGAGATGAAAACTCTCAAGTGCCGGGGTTGCACTTCCAAGTAGGACGGGACAGTTTGCGAGTTCACTCCGTTTTTGTGCTACCTCTCGCGCGTGATAACGCGGTGCGGTATCGGATTTGTAAGAGTCCGAATGCTCCTCATCTATAACCAACAATCCGAGATTTTTGACGGGTGCGAAGACAGCAGAGCGCGGTCCAATTACAATACTGGCTTCGCCTCTCTGGATACGGTGCCATTGGTCGTAGCGTTCGCCGTTACTCAAGCGACTGTGGAGGATAGCGACCTGTTCGCCAAAACGCCCGACGAACCGAGACGCAGTTTGCGGTGTCAGCGAGATTTCTGGGACCAGGACGATGACCGATTTTCCGTTTTTGAGGATATCCGCCATCGCCTGCATGTACACCTCCGTTTTTCCGCTACCGGTCACGCCGTGCAGGAGAAAAGTCGGCGGGTGTTCGGCTTTGTTCTGAGCTTGGGACGCGAGTGCATGTCGAATTTCCAAAAATGCCCTTAACTGTTCTGCAGTCAGCAGCAGGGGTTGGGTCGGCGCAATCGGTTCAGCATTTAGGGGATTACGAACGACTTGCGCAGGTTTAATATGGATAAATCCACGTCTTTCGAGCGTGCGGAGTATAGAAATACCAGTGTTTACCCGTTTCATAAGTTCTGCTGTTGCTAAAGGAACAGCTTCGTTGAGCAAGAGTTGCAGGATCGCAGCGTGCTTCGTGGCAGCGATACGGGGTCTACTTGCAGACGATGCAGATACACTGCTATCAGTATTTGCGTGGCTTTTAAGTTCGGCGATCTCTGCTTTAATATCGGTGTCTGGTAAGGCTAAACTCGCGACTTGGGTTACCTGCGCGGTCGCTTTCGGTTTGTGGGTAACCTGGACATCTACAACACCTTTTTCACGGAGGGCAGTAATCCTTGGACGGAGTTCTCGCTCGCTTAAACCGATGCGTCGGGCAAGTTGATTGGGTGAAAGCTCACCCTCTGCTTCCAAAGTAGAGACGAGTGCTTTTTGGATTTTACCCCGCGGTTTTGGTGCTTCAGGTATAAGGCGTACGCGTTGCTGCCTTTGGCTACGCACTGCGGCTGGCACGGCAGAAAAAAGGGCTGCTCCCCATGAGGAGACGTAGTAATCCGCCATCCACCTGGTGAGCGTGAGCATCTCAGAAGAAAATGTAGGGGTCTCATCGAGGCAGTCGGAGATGTCTTTGATAACGTCCGGATCAAGATCTGTTTCCTTGATACGTTCAACGACGACTCCTTCCTCATGCGTTCTACGAAACGGTGCTAAGACTCGGACGCCGGGCTGCAAAACTGTATCGAGCTGAGACGGCACGCCGTAGGTAAAAACCTGATTGACTGATAACGGAAAAGCAACGTTCACGTAGTCCATATTTTTAGATGAACCCTCGATTTTATGGCGTTTCCAGACGAGCCATTACCTTTTGAACGTCTTCCCATACCTCGCGTTTGGCACCCGGATTCCTGAGGAGGTACGCGGGATGGTAAGTCGGCATAATGACTGGCGGCGTTCTGTGTGGCGGAACACGCAATCCAGGAACATTACAGGCATGGAATTCACCGCGAAGTCTGGTAATACCGGTTTTTGTACCCAGTAACATCTGTGCGGCGAAACTACCGAGTGCGACGATGACCTTGGGTTGAACAAGTTCTATTTGGCGAATTAAATAAGGACTACAAGTTTCGACCTCAACGGGTTGCGGATTCCTGTTCCCCGGTGGACGGCACTTCAGCACATTGGCGATGTATACCTCTGAGCGTTTAATTTTCATGCCTGCCTCAATAATTTGGGTCAATAGTTGCCCGGCTCTACCCACAAAAGGCTCGCCCTGCCTGTCTTCATCTGCTCCCGGTGCTTCACCGATGAACATGAGATCGGCGTTTGGGTTTCCGACCCCGAAAACGACCTTCGTCCGTGTCTCGTGTAACGGACACTTTACGCAATTCTCGGCATCGGCAGTCAACGCCGATAGGTCGAAGTCTGCATAAGGCGAATCGTGTTCAGGTTCGTTTTCTTCTAATTCTGTGAAACCGAGTTGAAGTTGTTCTTCCACGTATTCCCTCACACTTGCAATGAGTTGTATGTAATCTTTTCTGAGATCATCCCTATCCATTTTTTGCCTATAAATTAATTCTGCAGGTCGTGAATCAGAGAGATGCCATCAAACCAAGTGATATAGAGAAAAAGAGCAATCAGGAGCACAATGCTAACCTGTTGGACAATCTCTTGTGCTTTGCGAGGCATCGGTTTGCCACAGATTTTCTCAACGGTGAAAAATAGGAGCTGTCCACCATCTGCGATTGGAATCGGTAAGAGGTTGACGATGCAAAGGTTGATGCTAATAAACCCAATAAAGAAAAGAACGCTGCTTAAACCGACTCTTTCAAACATGCGGCTTGTTGCGTTCGCGATTCCGATCGGACCGGCGAGGTGTTTCGGTGAAACTTCACCGCCTATTAGTTGTTGCAGTGTTCTGCCTACGGTTGTAAAGGTCAGCCACGTTGCCTCGACCCCTTTTCCGAGTGATGCAAAAAAATCATATTCTGGCAGTGGTGGTGTTTGCGCCGTGAATTGTATGCCACTGAGAGCCGTTTGCCACGCCAATCCAAAGGGTGGTGCGTCTGGGTCTGAAATTTGAAACTCATCTACAAGGGATACCTCTATTAGGTTTCCGTCGTGGATGAGATTCAGGACAATCGGCTCTCTCGTCATAGTGTTGAGTTGTGAATAGAGCGTGGTGTTGTCTATCGGTTCACCGTTAAGAGTGGCGAGTACGTCTCCATTCTGAATCCCGGCTTTTGCAGCGATACTATTCTCTTGAACGCTTGCGATCGTACTCCAATGAACCGGCATTTCGATTGTGCGTGCTTCATCACCGCGGCGAATGCCGAGCATCACAGACTGTTCGTTTTCATTGATGTGCTGATAAAGTGCCTGACGCTTTTCCGCGCTCCAGTCTGCCGATGGGTGCCAGATCCCGTAGCCGAAGTATGGAACATTATGGATCGGTTCGCCATTGATGGTCTCAATGAGGTCGCCGACTTGGACACCGGCTTGCGCAGCGAGGCTTCCATCAGCGATGTCTCGAACGACCGTTTTATCTTTTGCACTTACCTTAATGATCCCTATGTCGCCCCTTGTACTTGGCACGGCTTCAGGTGTGACGTAAAGGGTTCGATGGGTGCCATCTCGTTCCACGAGGACTTCCAGTTCTCTATCAGCACTCGTCAAGATACGGGTATGAAACACTGCCCAATGTGTGATAGGATCGCCATTGACAGCAAGAACAGTATCTCCGGGCATGAGCCCGGCTTTAGCACCTGCGCCTTCAGGAGCGATTCCACCGATCTGGATGGGTTCTTTTGTCCCGAGCGTTTGTCCTGTCAACCCACCGATCAGCCGTGCGGAGTCCGAGTTGATTCCCGTGGCAAAGACGAGCCAGTATACGAGTATGCCGAATATGAGGTTAACCGCTGGTCCCGCAGCGACAACAAATGCCCGATCTCCGAGGGACGCGCTTGCAAATTCACCTTCCGCGCCGGTTTGTTCGGTTGGGCTCTCGCCTTCCATCTGAACGTAGCCGCCGAAGGGTAACAAGGATATCCGGTATTCTGTCTCTCCGCGTTGAATCCCGATGAGTTTCGGACCGAAGCCGAGGGAGAAGGTATTGACCTTAATCCCACACCGCTTCGCTGCATAGAAGTGCCCGAGTTCATGAATAAAAATGATGAACCCGAGTGGGATTATCGCAAGAAAGATCGTTTTGATGTATGGGAGTATTGAAAAGAGAAGGTCGATCAAGAATTGCATAATGTCTATTGCCCCTTTTTAGCGGTCAGCAGTCAGCAGTCAGGAAACTTTCTTGTGCTGATCGCTGATTACTGATGGCTGACGGTTGTTTTTTTAGGTTGTCTGTTATTTTTTATGAGTGAGTTTGCTGTTGATTTTGCCCAACGATCGACCTCAAGGATGTCCGAAAGCGTTGGATTTGCGATGACAGTATGTTTATCCATCACACGTGCGAGGATTGCGGGTATATCCATAAAACCGATATGCGTGTTAAGAAAAGCCTCAACTACGATTTCGTCTGCACTGCTCAATACGACGGGAAGTGTGCCGCCGACTTCAGCGGCATTGTATGCGAGAGAGAGGCACGGAAATTTCTCGAAGTCAACGGGTTCAAAATGTAGCGTTCGGTTCTCCTGTAAATCCAAGCGTGGCACGGGTGCGGAGAGCCTCCTTGGATAGGTGAGTGCATATTGAATCATAATCCGCATATCCGTGGGTCCGAGTTGTGCGATTGTGGAGCCGTCTGTCCATTCGACCATGGAATGAACGATACTCTCTGGATGGACCACGACCTCAATTTTTGAGAGTTCTATATCAAACAACCATTTCGCTTCGATGACTTCCAGTCCCTTATTCATCATCGTTGCAGAATCGATAGTGATCTTCTGTCCCATTTTCCAATTTGGGTGTTGAAGTGCCTGTTGCGGTGTTACAGAATAGAGTGTCTCCTTGGGTGCTGTGCGAAAGGGTCCGCCTGATGCCGTAATTAAGAGTCGATGTATCTCTGCCTGTCGTTCCCGCGCCCCTTCCAAGCATTGGAAGATGGCACTCATTTCGCCATCAATGGGTATCAAGTTAACATCGTTTGCTTCGACAGCGGCGTTGACGAGCGCACCTGCCATCACCATGACCTCTTTATTGACGAAAGCGATGTCTTTACCAGCGTCGATCGCTGCCAGCGTTGGTAGCAAGCCAGCACTCCCGCCCATCCCATCTAAGACTTGTTCGGCTTGTGCCATCGTTGCTACGGCTTGAAGTCCTTGGGTCCCGGCGAGTACCTGTGTCCGATTGAGATCCCGAATACGTTCGCGGAGCTGTGCTGCTGCGGTTGGTTCGTTGAGTGCGGCTAATTCGGGGTGGTAGTGCCGAATCTGCTGTTCAAGCGTATCAATGTCCCGGTTCGCTGCGAGGCCGACGACTTTAAATTCATCAGGATGTGTATCAACGACGCGAAGGGCGTTTTTCCCAATAGATCCCGTGCTACCGAGTATGGCAATTTGCTTCATGATTTGCTAATCGCTGTTAGCAGTTCGCGATTTGCTATTTGCGGTTCGCTACCTGCTATTACCCCTTAAGCCAAATGTCCCGTGAGTTTTAGATAATAATAGAGGACGGGTGCGCTGAAAATCAGGCTGTCACATCTATCGAGGAATCCGCCATGCCCTGGAATTACATCCCCGGAATCCTTAACACCAGCGGTCCGTTTCATAAGTGATACGCTGAGATCGCCAAGTTGTCCCAAGAGGGTCAACAACAATCCGATGATTGCGGCGTGTACTAAAGAGATTGTCCCTTTTAGGAGAACTGCGCAGAGTGTAAAACCGACCAACGTGCCTACAACCAGCCCACCGATAGTCCCTTCGATGGTTTTCCGTGGACTGAGTGGTGTGCCGAGAGTGTGTTTGCCCATCGCCCTCCCAACGAGATAGGCCCCCGTGTCCCCGCACCAAATCGTTCCAGCTAACAAGAAACAGAGATGCATACCGATCGCTCCGGAATTTCGGAGCAAAATCAGATGGTATCCCAATGCCCAACCGATCGTGAGGATGCCTGTCAATTTCAATGTGACAGTGAGTAATTCACCGGCGACTTGTCCTCTAAAGACACTCTCAGCGAAGATGTAAATCAACACGAAGATAAAAAAACTAAACATCACCGTCGAGACGGATAATGTTTTGGTCAGGGTTGGTAAAAAATACGCCAGCAGACAAAATGTCACCGCAAGGAGTGTTGGCATCACGAGATTCAACTTTTCAGCGAAATGCTGTGCCAGCCGACAATACTCAACTTGCATCATCAGGACGGTGATGGCTATGAGGAGTAGGTAAAGCCAATCCCCTTGGTAAACAATGAGGAGGACCAGCGGGAGTAGGACAACGACGCTCAAGGCTCGCCGCCAAAACATAGTTCTGTATCCTCCTTGAATTAGTTGACGCGCTTGGGTCTCCGAATAGATCTGAACAGGAATTAAGTTTCTAACAATTCCGATTCTTTCGCTGCGACGAGTTCGTCTATTTGGTCAGTATAGGTATCCGTGAGCTGCTGCACCGGATCGGCGTTTGATTTACCGCGTTTTCTATCGCCCCCGCGTCCACGGCTTTTACCGCCGCCCCCGCCGCCAGATGAATCACCGCCATCGAGTTTTTTGACGGCATCATTGGCATCGCGACGAATGTTCCGAATCGCGACTTTGCCTTCTTCTGCTAATTTACGGACGACTTTCGTTAGTTCAGTCCGTCGCTCAAGCGTAAGTTCGGGGACTTGGATTCGGATTACATTCCCGTCATTGCTTGTCGAGAAACCTAAATCGGAAAGGGCGATTGCCTTTTCAATTTCTGTAATGAGTGTTTTATCCCAAGGTTGGATGACGAGGAGTCTCGGTTCAGGCGTAGTAATTGTGCCGACTTGGCTAAGTGGGTTTTTACTCCCGTAGTAGTTGACGCTCACCTGATCCAAGAGCGCTGGCGTTGCGCGTCCTGTCTGTACATGTGACAGTTTTGTCGCAGTTGCATCTACAGTTTTCTTCATCCGGGATTCAGTCTGTTTAATAATTTCTTGCATCTGAATGTTCCTTTAAGAGTTTGCGAGGCTCAAAAAGCCGATTCCACGACGCTATCTCTCTACTGTCCAAGGACATAAAGCACGAAACGCTTAATGACGATATTCTCACCCAATTGGGCGATTGCGTCTTTTACAAGGGTTTCGACAGTCTTGTCTGTATCGCGAATATAGGGTTGCTGTAGGAGGCAGGTTTCAGAATAAAATTTAGAGATACGCCCTTCGACGATACGTTCAGCGATGTGTGCGGGTTTGCCTTCTTTTTCTGCTTGTGCCTGCAGAATCGCTTTTTCAGCTTCGAGATCTTCAGTGGGTACGTCTTCTGGGTTGAGATACTTGGGTTTAGCCGCTGCCACCTGCATAGCGATGTCTTTGCCCAACTGTTGAAATTGCTCCGTCCGCGCGACGAAATCGGTTTCACAATTCAGTTCGACTAACGTGCCGACCCGGCTGCCGGGGTGAATATAAGAGATAATCAACCCCTCTTTCGCTGCCCGACTGCCTTTGAGTTCGGAAGCCCTCAAGCCTTCTTCACGCAATTTCTGAATTGCTTGGTCGATATTCCCGTTGGTTTCTGTAAGTGCCTTTTTGCAGTCCATAATGCCGGCACCGGTGCGAGAACGGAGCTCGCTAACCATTTTTGCTGTGATTTCCATTTCGTTTCCTCTTAATGAGCAGTCAGGCATCAGGGCGTTCGCTACGAAAACCGAAGCCATTCTCAGCGGTCAGTAGGGCATGCCTGGAAACTGTAAACGTTAATAAATTTCCATTGCTTGTCTATCAACTGTTGATTGCCGACTGCCGATTTCTGGTGAATTGCGGGCGCGCCATCTGTGGAAAAAAGGAGGCGCGCCCGTCGTGTCTTTATTGAGATTGTTGGCGAGGTGATCTGCCTCTTCTGCGTTGGCGCTGTGGCCGCGGACGTTGCTCACCATCCCCGATTGCTTCAGGCTCTGCGGACAATTGGGTTTCTTCGAGGATCGCCGCGCTTTGCTCCTCGCGTCGTTCAGCATCAAGCATCACGTCAAGTTGCTGTGGTTTACCATCGGCTTGCCCAGCGTCGTCTGCGGTTTCTGCGCCTTCTAAGGCAGTCCCGCGACCTTCAATCACGGCTTCAGCTAAAACAGAACAGATGAGACGGATCGAACGAATAGCGTCGTCGTTGCCTGGAACAGGTAGATCAACCGGATCGGGGTCGCAGTTGGTATCAACGATTGCGATAATTGGAATGTTTAGCTTATTGGCTTCGGCAATAGCGGTATGTTCCTTACGGGTATCCGTCACCACGAGGGCTTCGGGTATTTTTTTCATTTCTCTGATGCCGCTGAGGTTGTTATCAAGTTTACCTTTTTCACGTCGTAGGGACATAACCTCTTTCTTGGGCATCTGTTCAAATAACCCGTTCGCTTCGTCTGCGTCCAATTTATCGAGTCGGTTGATACTGCGCCGGATTGTCTGGAAGTTGGTCAGCATACCCCCCAACCACCGATGATTGACGTAGTACATACTGCATCGCATTGCTTCAGCGCGAACGGCTTCCTGAGATTGCCGTTTTGTCCCGACAAATAGGACGGTCCCGCCTTTTGCTGCAACATCTTGTACGTAGGCGACCGCTGTTTCAAGCATCCGTAACGTCTTCTGTAAATCGATTATATAAATCCCGTTCCGCTCGGCGAAGATGTATTCAGCCATCTTCGGATTCCAGCGACGGGTCTGATGTCCAAAGTGAACTCCGCATTCAAGGAGTTCTTTCATTGTAACTGCCAAGGAAAACCTCCTGAGGTTTGTAGAAGTGTTGGTACTTCTACAGGGTTTCCACGTCCATCTCCTTCACATCTGCATCAGACTCTCGACATGAGAGAACCCACTGTGCAAATCGGGAGATGTGTCGTATTCTTTCTTATCACGCTTTATACGCAGGGTAAATTATAGATGAACGCCTGTTCACCAGATTAATACATATATATTACCACAGAAACACTTGAATTTCAAGTTTAAGTTTTATAGCATAGGTTTTTGTAGGTGTCAAGAACAATTTAGCAAATAGCAATTAGCGATCAGGGCGTTCCGTTCCGCTTCGCTCCAAAAGCCGAAGCCATTCTCAGCAGTCAGCAAAGAGGTTTTGTGGATAGACAAACATCCGCAACTGATAGACGATTTAACTGATGGGAACCGAAAGCATAGAGTGCTGATGGCTAACTACTGACTGCTGAAAGCGTAGCATGCTGACGGCTATAAAGCGAATTGCGATTCGCAGTATTTTTAAGTAGAACGCAATTGGTATCTGTGGTATAACATAGCAGGAGGAGATGACCTTGCAACATCTAATTGCGCCTATTGCCACTCACTTTGAGACAGACCCGGAATCCGTTCAACTTGGACCCATCCAGCACGGGACACGGTTACGGCATAATGTGTGTTCCGTGAATGTTGATGCCGATAAATATTTGCTCAAAGAACACGACATCAAAACTGCTGTTGTTGCATCGGGGCACACACCGTGCCAAATTGAGACCGAGGTGCTATCGGTTTTACACCGTAATGGCTGCAAAGTCCCAGCAGTCGTTTGGAGTTCAGCGGAACTACATGCCTTGTTGTTAGAGTGGTGCGGGGAACAGACGCTCGATGCTATCGCGCAAAGTGCTGAGGCTCCTCCTGCGGATATTAAACCCCTCCTTCAGAAGATTCTTCGAGAGTTCTGCGAAATCGAGTCTTGCTTTGCACTGCGTTCCGAGCATTTCGCGCCTTATGTTTTCCCTTTTAACGCGCACGAGCACCTGAAAGATTTATTGGAACGCGGTGTAAAGGTTATCGGGTATCTCTCTCATCTCGGCGAAAAGCCGATGGCATCCGCACAGGCAGACGCGCTTATAGAGAAATGGAACGCACTCGCTGTTCGACTACAACTTGCGCCAACAGCACTTGGCGGTCTGGACAACAATGCTCGGAATATCGTCGTTGCGGAAGATGTGCCGATATTCATTGATTTCGCGAGTATTGGTTGGAATTGGCAAGAGATACGACTCGTGCAATTGTTTAACAGCATTGGTGCCTTCTTGTCAACGGCGGGTGAAAGTGCCAACTTCGTTTCACTTTTAGACGCGGAACTTGTTAGCACCTACGCCGAGTGGGTATGCACACATCGAGAAACCAGTTCAGCCGCGGAGATCGCCGCTCGGGTTGATGCACACCACCTGCTCTTTTACCTGTCAGTTATCCATCAACTGATACAAGCAATTGCACAACCCGAAATCACTGAGAGCAAGATGCTACTCGAAGCTTGGGGCGATGCCAAACCGAGATTCCAGTGTGCCCTCACGCAGATTATTGACACAGATTTAAGTGACGATGCGGATACTGCAGAGATTCGTGCGATGATAGGCGAATTTCGCGCCTAAAGCCGTGGGTGTCACTCCTTAACAGTATCCTTAAGAATCGTCTGGCGAAGTTTTTCGAGAAATGTTTCTACTTCCGGGGTAGACGGTTTTTTCGTATAGAATTCGGTCTGATAGGATTTTAGGACATCGTAAAGTGCCGTTAGATTGGTTCGGCGATTTCGGTTTGCCTCCCGCACATTCATAAATACTGTGACTATCTGTTGCTCAGAGATACCGTCGGGTCGATTTTCCGACTTTTTAAGGTGTTTTTCGACACCGTTGAGTGCGCGCTCCGCCATCCAGTAGCGAGTCCCTTCAACGCCGCCGATTTGACGGTAGACGATAATTCCTGCGATTAAGGAAACTCCCACGACTGCCAGTAAAAAGATAAGAACTCGCCTATAACAGCCGCTCAGTTTTTTGTTTATGTTTAGCATGTTTTGGGTTTTGGGTTATAAGTTTTAGATCTTTCCTTTGCGTATTGTTAATTCGGTCTTTAATTTTTTATCCCCTATAAACTTTGTGCCGTGCGAGTCGAAGTATTCAAATTGACCTTCGAGCACGTCAAACACGGCAACATCGGCGCCTGTACCAACTTTCAGGTTTCCGAGTTGATCTTCACGCTGAATTGCTTTTGCAGCACTAAATGTCGCTTTCTCAATCACATCTGCGAGTGGGAGACCTAAGTGCATCAACTTCGACAACGTTGTCGGCAGATCGTAAACGGGTCCGTTGATGTTTCCTGTGTGGAGGTCTGTGCTGATGACATCGGAGATGAACCCTTGCTCCATGGCGCGTTGTGCGACCTCATAGTGGAAGCTGCCAGCACCGTGTCCGACATCAAAGATAATACCGTTTTCACGTGCTTTCCACGCTTCAGGAATGATTCTGCCTTTCTCGTCAACGATGTTATCGCCGTTGCCTTGAAAGCAGTGGGTAATCACGTCGCCCGGACGAAGTAATCCTAAAATCTCAGGGAGCGGGACCCCGGCCCCGATATGACACATAACGGACGTTCCAGCGCGTTCGGCGGCTTCAATGGCGAGTTTCAAGGGTTGGACACCGTTATCGCCGACCTGCATTTTGCCTTGACGCACCTTGACCCCAACGGTAATATCGCGATGCTGTTGTAGGGTGTCAGCGACGCGTCCTGGGTTGGCATAGGCTATGTCAATCATCTCACCTATGGGTCCGTAGACGAGTCCGATCCCGGAGATATGGATGTAGGTAAGGATATTGGTTTGTGCGGGTTCGGCGATGAATTCTCGGAAACCGGGGAAGGTCGCCCAACCCGGACTACCAGCATCAACAACTGTGGTCGTTCCGGCAGTTGGGCAGACTGCATCGGCTCTGATGCCCCATGTGGTTACACCGTAATAGACGTGGGTATGTATGTCTATGAGTCCGGGTGTGACGTATTTGTCTTTGACAAAAATGGTATGTGTCGCTGCATGCTCTGAAATATCGGGTTCGATTGCTGCGATAGTGCTGTCAGCGATTGCGATATCGCGCACAGCGTTCAAGCCTTGTGCGGCATCAATGACAGTGCCGCCTTTTAGGAGGAGGTCATATTTCATTTTCGTCCTCGGTTGTCGGTTGTTTTCAGACGCCGCGTTTATCGCCCCATATATCCACGTGCGTCCGAGGGGAATAGCGATATCCGTTGTTTTTACAGAGTTCAACGAGCCATTGCTGTTTCTGTTGTAGCACGGCAGGTGTTACACCTTGCGGCATTAGCAAGATTGTCTCTGCGGGGATGCCAATGTCTGTCTGTAGTGCTTGGATCTCCGCTAAATCATCAGGGGTATCCACGACGAATTTCACTTGGCAGGGATAGGCATCTAAAAATTTTCGGATAACGTCGGGACGGATACGTTCGCGTTCATGCCGTTTGAAGAACCGATCGTCTGTCGGCGGATTAGAGTTTCGCAACTTAGGACTCATCGAAATGAGATGCGCCGCAACCTCTGCGAAGACCGTAGCGTTCGTTTCGATTGTGATATGGTGTCCTCGCTTATCCAACTCCTTACAGAGTGCTACCAATGCCTTCGCTTGGATAAAAGGTTCGCCCCCTGTGATGACGACGTGTTTACACCCGTATTGTGAAATAGCAGCGACGCTTTCAGCGACGGAGATGTCCCGATTTTCGGGGTTCCAAGATGTGTAAGGTGTATCACACCAAACACATCTCAGATTGCAATAGCTCGTTCGGAAGAAGACAGAGGGGACACCGATAAGTTGTCCTTCTCCCTGAATTGTATAGAAGAGTTCGCTGAATTTCATGTTTTTGTCCTCGCCGAACACAGTTTACCACAAGCGAGGCACAGAGACTTGCCCGACACGGTTTGTAGAGACGCGGTATTGATTTCCGCGAACGATTACGCCTCAATGAGTTCAATCTGAACGTTGTCGGGTCCCTTGAAGAACGCCATCATGAGTCCTTGGGGTTTCAGGTCTTCGAGTTCCGCGCCTTTGGCTTGGAGATCTGCAACGGCTGCGTCGAGGTCTTCTACAGTGAAGGCGAGTTGGTAGACCCCATAACGTGGATTACCACTGGTACCTTCTACTTCCATGTCGCCTAATTTAGGCGAGAGGAAGATCCGTTCCCCACCGATCTCCATACGGACAATTTTTAGCCCGCGGACATCGACTGTTTCTAAAACTTTTCCGTCAAACATCTTTTCATAATAACTGACTGCGCCGTCCAAGTCCTCACAACGAACGTGGACGTGGTGAAATGTAACTGCCATTCTTAGAATTCCTTTCCTTAGAAGAAGTGCGCCTAACGAGCGCGCGCTGAAATGTGATAAAGATATGCTATTATCACATAACCTTTTGATTGTGTCAAATGATTTTTCGTCGGAATTCGGATAACTTAATTGAAGAAAACGAACTTTTTTGGGTTAAATCGGACTAAGAAGTAAACGAAAACTTAAATTAATCGTTTAGTAGAGTGACAAAACAAAATTAACATTCATAACAGGTTTACGTAGAATCAAAGAAATTCACCCATTCCGACGAGCCGGTGCGGTTAGAAACCGCACCTACCAGTGGAATGCGTAAGTCCTATCACAATTAACATTCACAGTGTTTTTGCCGGTGCGGTTAGAAACCGCACCTACCAGTGGAATGCGTAAGTCCTATCACAAT